>JAAURZ010000329.1 GCA_012031955.1 Bacteroidia bacterium | reverse complement strand
TGCAATCTGTTGTCTCAAGGAATCGAGTTGTTCCCGAATCGATTCGTCGGATCTTGCGACTTTCACAATAAGAGGTAGCGATGTCGCATTTCCTATAATTTCCAGCGTTGGCAGGTCGACCTCGAGATAGTCCGGCTGGAATTGCTCCACGATTTCAGCCAGCGCCCCCGCATTCTGCAAACCCGCCACTTGCGCGACGTAGGATGGGCCGGATATCCAACCGCGCAGTTGCTGGTAGAGGTCGGCTGTGATGTGGAAAGCGGCACCCTTGATTGTGGCAAAACCCAGCATATCTACGCCCATGCCGGCACAGTACCGGGCATCGCTTAAGTTTGTAATATTCCCTACCTTTACTTTCACTTTTAGAGCCATGGCGCAATTTGTGAAGAATTCGTAAAATTGAAAGCCGGTGTTTTGGCTTTTGTGAAAACGATATGAGAAATACGATTGGTTTTGTGGGGGTATGCTTAGTCGCTCTGGCACTTTCCGATTTGTTGGCTGGCTGTGATCCGGAAGACGAACCCGCGGCATTAGACTACTTCCCCCTCCGCAAAGGTTATCATCTTGTTTATGACGTGGAGCAAACTGTACACTCGGAGGTGGAGGCGCCTGTATTTCTCAATACGAGCTGCAACTCGAAGTGGTCGACTCAATAATTTCCGCCAATGGCGTCGCGTACGTAATGCATCAAAGCACACGTCCTTCATCAGCCGCGGATTGGATGTACGCCG
Source organism: Bacteroidia bacterium (assembly GCA_012031955.1). Next base: position 3,541 of record JAAURZ010000329.1, on the reverse strand, counting down.
ACACATGGACTGTCTATAAGCAGTATCCGCGACTGATTATTAAAGAAGGAAATACGGATTTCGTGAAAATTGCATTTCCGGCCACGACCGGTAGAACTTGGAACGGCAACGAGTACAATGACATGGGCGCCGACGAATACGAGGTCACTTCGATAAATGCGACATACAATGCCGGCGACTTGAATTTTCCGGATGCCCTCGTAGTTACCCAGAGCAACAACGAAGATTACATCGTATTCCTTGATCAGCGCACCGAGGTATATGCGCCGGGTGTCGGTCTGATACAAAAAAATACCACACAACTACGTTACTGTACTATCGATCCAAACTGCGTTGGGCAACAGCAGGTACTCGATGGCATCGTCTATTCACAAACCCTGAAAGAATATGGGTACTAGACGATATGGGTTGCTCATTTTATTGCTACTGCTGAGCCTCACAGGCTGGTCGCAGGTTAACCGCTACATGGTGTACCTCAATAATAAAGCAGGTACACCTTATACCATCAGTGCGCCCGAACAATTCCTTGCGACCAGGTCAATCGAAAGGCGGCAGAAACAAGGCATTGCAATTACAGAAGGAGACTTGCCGGTGAACCCTGCTTATGTCTCGCAACTCGTCACCAATGGTGCCACAGTACTGTACACCAGCAGGTGGATGAATGGCGTGCTGATCCAGTGCGATGCTAGCCAGGTGAGTGTGATCGAGGGACTTTCCATAGTGGATAGCGTAGCGCTTGCAGCGCCCAACGAAAAGCCTTCGGCCACCGGTCGCCACAAGGGAGCAAGGCACACCAGCGGAAGGGTAGAATCCGTCGTCAACCAGTTTCAGCTTGGCATGTTGGGTCTCGACTACATGCACACAGGTGGCTACACAGGCAGCGGCATTCTCATTGCTGCACTGGATGACGGGTTTCAGGGTGTGAACACCATTACGCCATTTCAGTCGCTTTTCTCCGCAAACCGTGTGGATATGGTGAATTCTTTCGACTATGTGCATAAACAAACTGATGTGTTCCTCTTTGATGACCATGGCACCGAAGTGTTGTCTGTAATGGCGGCATTCGAAGATGGTGTATATGAGGGTGGAGCGCACGATGCAAGCTTCGTATTGTTTGTGACCGAAGACGTTACGACAGAGTACAGGATAGAAGAATACAATTGGCTGATTGCCGCCGAACGTGCCGATAGCTTGGGTGTTGATATAATTCATACTTCGCTGGGTTATTATGCGTTCGACGATGCTTCGATGAATTATGCGCAGTCCGATATGGATGGTGGTACCGCCGTATTACGCAGGCGGCGGCGTACGCCGCCGCCAGGGGATGGTGGTGGTGGCGAGTGCCGGAAACGAAGGTGCGCGGCCCTGGCAGATCATTACCGCGCCCGCCGATGGTGAAGACCTGTTGGCAGTTGGAGGGGTGACTTCGGAAGGTGTGAAGAGTAACGGGAGTTCAGTAGGGCCATCGGCCGATGGGCGTATCAAACCCGACGTAGTAGCACTTGGTGTGTCCACGTCGACAGTCAAGTCGAATGGCAATACCGGATTTGCAAGTGGCACCTCATTGGCTGCACCGTTGGTAACATCGCTAGTGGCAGGGCTGTGGCAGCGCTACCCGGAGCTCACCAACCTCGAAGTGATGCAACTCGTGAGGGAGTCGGCGTCGCAGGCGAGCGCACCAGATAATTTACTGGGATACGGCATACCCAATTTTCGGGCGCCGTTAACCTGAAAGAATTCAAACAACAGGAGGCGCCTTTTGCAGTGTACCCCAACCCGATGGTAGGAAGTATGAGCATCAGACCAAACAACCCGGAAATAATCAGCAGTTGCAGGCTTCAAATGATTTCACTTAGCGGACAGCTGGTGCTCGACTATAATGTATCGTTCGACTGGCTGCATCGTGAGTATACCGCTGCCACGCAAGACCTGCCCGCAGGGATCTACATTCTCCGGATATTTCACAACGAAAACCTTTTTACATTCAAGATAGTAAAGCTGTAATTACCACTTTCTTATCCTGGCCCAAGCACCTACATTTGTGAAAAACTAAACCGCATTTTTGATGACCCCCATAATTGCGCCGTCTGTTCTTGCCTGTGACTTTGGAAAACTCGCCGAAGAGATCAAGATGATCAATGAGAGCCAGGCGGACTGGATACATGTTGATATTATGGACGGTGTATTCGTGCCCAACCTCTCCATGGGACTTCCGGTTGTGCAGGCGATCCAGCGCGTGGCGCAAAAGCCAATGGATGTGCACCTAATGATACAGCAACCGGAGCGTTATGTGGAAGCTTTCAAAGACGCGGGTGCCGCCATTATTTCTGTTCATGCAGAAGCGTGCATCCACCTGCACAGAAATATCGAACAAATAAAAAGCCTGGGATGCAAGGCTGGCGTAGCCCTCAACCCGCACACGCCCATTTCTGTTTTAGAGAATGTGATAAATGACATTGATCTTATTTGCGTAATGTCTGTGAACCCCGGCTTCGGTGGGCAGAAGTTCATTGAAAACACGTATGAAAAAGTGCGGCAGTTGAGCGCGTTGATTGAAGCACGCGGCGCGGACGCGTTGATTGAAATTGACGGTGGAGTAAACATCGGGAATGCAACAACACTTGTTGAGGCCGGCGCAGACATACTGGTCGCGGGAAATTTTGTATTCAGTTCCAACGCGCCAAAGCAAATAATTGCAGAGCTAAAGGCCATCGGCAGTCCGCAAGTCCGCTAACAATATCCGGGCGAGGGGCTCCGTTCTGTAACGGGCAGGCTTAGGATTGTAATCATAAATAGCTTACCTTTACCAGATTAATAGCCAGATAATGAGGGGTTTATACTTTTTGAACTGATATCTTGTTATTTTGACATTCGAACTACCAACCCTTGAGCCGTAACGTCATATTTCTAGTTGCTTTGCTGACCTGCGCCAACATTGCGGAGGTGAGTGCCCAATATGACAACGAAAAGGACGCGACCATACCGTTGGAGAATTTCTACATCAAACGTCGCGGGTCCGGCGTGTTGCGTCTGCTGCTCAGCAAAGTGCACATCGGTTTCAGCACCGGCTATGGCAGTACCAGGTTTGTTCATAAACTCGACGGCTTCGGTATTCTGCAAAAGCCCGACTCACTTCCAAAAATCTTCCTGAACAACCAGGTTTCTTCCAGTTATTCCAACTGGTTCAACAACGTGCAGGCCGCACCCACCACCGTCACCCCCGGCACCTTCCTGGTTCAGTCAGACACCGCTGAGTTGGGTTTCAGAAGCAAAGCGTTTAACATCCCCCTCAAAGCTACCCTGCATGTTGAGTTGTATGATCGCTATCGCATAGGAGGTGGGTTTTCGATCGACTACATGAACATAGGCACCTTTGCGCCTACGGCCTATGGCGACAACATATCGGGTTTCGCACCGGAGAAATCCACCGTGTGGCTCAAAAAATACTTCCTCATGTTGGGCGGAACCGTCTATCGTTATTATGAGTACAGCCTGGTGGTAGACGCCAACATTGGCGCTTACAGTCTGGGAGGTGGTTTCA
>JAAURZ010000328.1 GCA_012031955.1 Bacteroidia bacterium | reverse complement strand
GAGGATATTCCGGTACAAGAAGGGTTTTGTGCATGCCAAACAATCGTGATCGATTCGGCCATGTCTATCGTCGGTACGGCGAACATGGACTTCAGAAGCTTTGATTTGAATTTTTGAGGTGAATGCAGTGGTCTACGGTTACGAAACGAACCACACACTGCGAGAAGCGTTTTTGCAAGACTTGTTGCATAGCGAGGAGATAGACTTTGCAGCATGGAAAAAACGCAGCAAGCTTGCAGTGCTGGGCGATGCGGCGGCAAGGCTTGGCGCACCACTGCTTTGAAAAAGTGAAACGCCCCCCGGAAAACCAGGGAGCGTTTCGAACCAAACCCCTCAACCAACCTCTATCCTCCCTGGATCGGGAGGATCACCAATCCTTAAACCTATGTCTTAAACACGTCAGGGGGTGGGTTGGTTTCAAAAGTTGCAACATTTAATACAGGCGGCACAGGGCAAGGTTAAAGCACCTCCGCCTCCGCAATGTTTTCGAAAACAAACTCTACGTCGTTTCTAAGATCTACGAAGATTATTGCGTCTTTCTGAATTTTTCCTGCGAGTATCTCTTTCGATAGCTCGTTCAGAATTTCGCGCTGAAACACGCGCTTGAGCGGCCTTGCGCCAAATTGCGGATCGTAACCCAGGTTGGCGAGCCTGTCGCGCGCCACCTCAGACAGTTCGAGCCTGATGCCGGCTTCTTCGAGTCGCTTCTGGATGAGGTTCACCTGGATGTCGACTATTTTGCGTACATCGGTTCGCGTGAGCGGCCTGAACATGATGGTCTCGTCGATGCGATTCACAAATTCCGGGCGCACGGATTTCTTCAGTAATGCGATCACTTCGTCTTTCGTGTTTTCCAACACGTCGAAGTAATTGGCGTCGTTGATTTTTTCGAAGTTCTCCTGGATGATGTGCGATCCGATGTTCGTGGTCATAATAATGATCGTGTTCTTGAAGTTGGCCACTCTTCCTTTGTTGTCAGTAAGCCGTCCGTCGTCAAGTACCTGAAGCAGGATGTTGAATACATCGGGGTGCGCCTTCTCGATTTCATCGAGCAGGATCACCGCGTATGGCTTGCGTCTCACGGCCTCCGTCAACTGGCCTCCTTCATCGTAGCCCACATACCCGGGAGGAGCTCCGATGAGTCGGCTCACGGAGTGGCGCTCCTGGTATTCGCTCATGTCGATACGCACCATCGCATTCTCGTCGTTGAAGAGATATTCGGCCAGCGCTTTCGACAACTCGGTTTTTCCCACTCGCCGGTGGTTCCCATAAATATGAACGAGCCGATGGGTCGCTTGGGGTCTTGCAGGCCGGCGCGACTACGACGCACCGCGTCTGACAACGCTTCGATGGCTTCCTCCTGACCGGCCACGCGTTTGCTGAGTTCCTGCTCAAGTGTCAGCAATTTGTCGCGTTCACTCTGCAGCATCTTCGATACCGGGATGCCCGTCCACTTGGCCACTACTTCGCCAATGTCTTCGCTGTCTACTTCCTCTTTCAGCAAGGCTTCACCTTTTTGCATGTTCTTCATTGACTGCTGCAGGTCGTTGAGGCGTTTTTCGGCTTCGGTAATTTTGCCGTATCGGATTTCTGCAACGCGCCCATAGTCGCCGGCCTTTTCGGCGTGCTCGGCTTCGGACTTGAGTTTATCAATGTTTTCTTTCTCATGCTGGATGCCATGCACCACTTGCTTTTCGCTCTCCCATTTTGCTTTGAGAGAATTGCGGGTTTCCGACAATTCGGCAATCTCCTTGGTGAGCGTGGCCTCTTTTTCCTTGTCTTTCTCGCGCCGTATGGCTTCGCGCTCGATCTCCAGTTGCATGATCTTCCGGTTCAACTCGTCGAGCTCCTCGGGCACAGAGTCCATCTCTATACGCAGTTTCGACGCAGCTTCGTCCATCAGGTCGATGGCCTTGTCCGGGAGAAAACGATCGCTGATATAGCGGTTGGACAGTTCCACGGCGGCAATTACAGCGTCGTCTTTGATGCGCACGCCGTGGTGCAGTTCGTATTTGTCTTTGATGCCGCGCAGTATGGAGATGGAATCTTCCACGGAAGGCTCATCGACCATTACGGTCTGAAACCTGCGTTCCAGGGCTTTGTCTTTCTCGATGTATTTTTGGTACTCCTTCAGCGTTGTAGCGCCGATGGCATGGAGTTCACCACGCGCCAGTGCGGGCTTCAGCAGATTGGCCGCGTCCATGGCTCCTTCGCCTCCGCCGCCCGCTCCAATGAGGGTATGTATTTCGTCGATGAAGAGTATGATCTGCCCGTTTGCATCGGTCACTTCTTTGATGACCGCCTTCAGCCGTTCTTCAAATTCGCCCTTATATTTGGCGCCCGCCACCAGCAGGCCCATGTCCAGCGACACGAGCAGTTTGTCTTTGAGGTTTTCAGGTACGTCGCCGTTCACGATGCGCTGCGCCATGCCCTCCACGATCGCGGTTTTGCCGACACCGGGTTCGCCCAGCAAGATCGGGTTGTTCTTCGTGCGCCGCGACAGTATCTGAAGTACGCGGCGTATCTCTTCATCGCGACCAATTACGGGGTCGATTTTTCCCTGCTTGGCAAGGTCATTCAGGTTCTTTGAATATCGCTCGAGCGACTTGTACTTGGCTTCTGCGTTCTGGTCTTTTACTGTAGAGCCACCGCGCAATTCCTTGATTGCTTTAATGAGGCCGTTGCGTGAAAAGCCCGCATCTTTCATGATAGAAGCTACCTTGTCGCGCGAGTCGAGCAGGGCCAGCAAGATGTGTTCGATAGCGATGTACTCGTCCTTGAATTCTGTCAACTCCTTTTCGGCCTGCTGTAGTACAGCATTCGTCGATTGACCGAGATACGCTTGCTGGCCGCTTACTTTCGGATAGCTGTTAACGATTTCGTCCAGCTTACTTTGCAGTATGGCGAGGTTGATGTTGAGCTTCTTACCCAGATAGCCCACCACGTTTTCGTCGGTTTCCATCACTGCTTTAAGCAGATGGCCAGGTTCAATTGCTTGCTGCTGGTTGCCCATGGCAATCTCCGCAGACTTCTGCAATGCTTCCTGAGATTTTATAGTGAATTTTTCGAAGTTCATAGTCGCATAAATTTCCGATCAACCTTTCACAAAATCTAATCCACCTGATTCTTGATTGGGATTTCAGAAATTTTGACATTTAGAAACCTGGGCCCGGCGTAAACACAAGCCAAACTGACTTAAAAGATGTCAAAAAAGCAAACGAAAGAAACGGCAAGACCCGCTACAAGCATGCTGGTGGAAGTGGCCTGGGAGGTATGCAACCAAGTGGGGGGCATCTACACCGTCATTCGGTCCAAGGCTCCGGCCATGGTGGACTACTGGGGTGGAAACTACTGCATGATCGGTCCCTACCTCAGCCGCAACATCCACGCAGAACTGGAGCCGCTGGAAAACCTCAACGATGTATTCGGGCAGGCCGCGATGAACCTTCGCAAGAAGGGTTACGATGTGCACTATGCCGAGTGGTTGGTAACAGGCAGGCCGCGTGTAGTGCTGCTCAACCCAAACGTAATTGAAGAGAAGGCGCTGAATGTGATCAAATACCTGCTGTGGAAGAACCACAGCATCGGCACACCGGGCACAAATGCGCTCATCAATCAGGTTGTGTCATTTGCGTTTCTAACGAAACTCTTCATCGACGAACTGCTGACACTCACAGATCCGTCGCACAAGGTGATCGGTCACTTTCACGAATGGATGGCGGGTTTGCCGATACTCGATCTTAAAAGGGAGAAAACCAGGATTAAAACAGTGTTCACCACGCACGCCACCCAGTTAGGCCGGCACCTGGCGATTAACTCGCCGCTTTTCTATGCGCACCTGCCTTTCTTCAGGTGGGCCGAGGAGGCCAAAAGGTTTGGTGTAGAGGCGGAGGTCAAAATTGAGTTTGCCTGCGCCAGCAAAGCCGACCTGCTCAGCACGGTAAGCGAAGTAACGGCGCGCGAGTGCAAGCACCTGCTGAAACGGAAGCCGGAGGTGATACTGCCCAACGGCCTGAACATCGAGCGCTTCGAGGCCTTGCATGAATTTCAAAACCTGCACGTTACCTACAAAGAGGAGATTCACCAATTTGTGATGGGGCATTTTTTCAACTCATACCCTTTCGATCTGGACAATACCATTTACTTTTTTACGTCTGGCCGGTACGAGTACAAGAACAAAGGATTTGATCTCACACTGGAGGCGTTGTACCGCCTCAACAAACGGCTCAAGAAAGAGAACAGCGATGTAACAGTCGTGATGTTTTTGTAACC
>JAAURZ010000327.1 GCA_012031955.1 Bacteroidia bacterium | reverse complement strand
AGCTTGCCGGCCTCCACTGTGCCGATTTTATCCGACATGCCCAGGATGCCTGCATTCACCGCCGTGGCTGCCTTAATGTCCTCCATTACGGGCATGCCTGCTTCCACCATGTAGCCGAACTCCTTTCCATTCTGGCCGTGGGGAAAAACGCCGGCGTCGGTGCCAAACGCGATCCTGACGCCGCGTTTGTAGGCCTTGCCAAATGTCTGCTGAATCTGAGGTCCTATTTCCAGTGCTTTAGGTACCACCAGCGGATGGTAGTAACCGGGAATCGCGGCTTGTTCGGCCACAAACTTTCCCGCGGTTATGGTGGGAACATAGTAGGTACCTTTCTGTTTCATCAGGTCCATAATTTCTTCCGTCATTTTAGTGCCATGCTCGATGGTGGTGATGCCGGCCATCACCGCGCGTTTCATCCCTTCTGCACCATGGGCGTGGGCTGCGGTGTGAAAGCCATAGTCTTTTGCCGTTTCGATAATGGCCTTTAGCTCTTCGTCGGTGAACTGCGGTCCGGAGCCGTCCTTGGCGAGGCTAAGCACGCCGCCTGTGGCCGTGATTTTGATGAGGTCGGAGCCATCTTTGTAGCGTTGTCGCACGGCCTGCCGCGCTTCGTCCGGGCCATTGACTACGCCCTCTCGCGGGCCGGGGTCGCCCATCAGGTCTTTGCGGTAGGCGTTGGTTGGGTCGGCATGACCGCCGGTGGTGGCGATGGATTTGCCCGCGGTGAACACGCGGGGTCCTTCTACGAGCCCTTGAATAATGGCGTTTCTTAACGCGATGTTCACCCCAGACCCGCCAAGGTCGCGTACCGTGGTGAAGCCGGCCATGAGGGTGCGCCTCGCATATACCGTAGCCCGAAACGCTACGTCTGCATCGTTGAGTGTAAAACGCTGCAGGGCCTGGTCCTTGCTCGTCTCGCCCTCCAGGTGCACATGCATGTCGATAAAGCCGGGGAGCACTGTCTTCTTGCTCAGGTCGATGAGCTTGTCGTTGGCGCCGGGCTTGGAAAAACCTTTTTCAATTGCCACGATCTTGTTGCCTTCCACGATGACGGACACCTGCGACTGGGCCGTCGTGGACTTGCCGTCAATTAAAGAGCCGCAGTGAATAACAGTTCGTTGGGCAAATGCGCCCAGGGCGACGGCCATCGTAACGAAGGCGGTGATGCAGTACTTAAACATAGTGGTGGATAGAATGCGTTATAGTTTCAGGTATTTCAAGGTAAGGGTTTTGAGCGTCTCTATTTCGTCGCTGTTCATGGTGGCGTTGCGTACGTTGAGCATGAGTTCAAACATGACGGCCTGATCGTAGCCCAGGCGAGACGCCACTTTTGAACAATACTTGATCTCCTCCTGGTAGAGGCGTTCGTCTATCTTCATCAACTGAACCAGGCGGAAGAGGTAGTCAAACTTTTCATCGGGTGTGAGGTCGTCGCCGATGATTACTTCATGCTTCTGATCGAACAGGGGCGAAATCTGATCCTCCGTAAGTCCATTGGCCAATCCGATGTTGGTGATGTAAGCCTTCTCGCGTTCGGCTACTTCGCCATCTATGTAGGCGAGGTTTACCAATAGTTTCAATTGTGACGTTGCCGGCATAATCAATCCATATCTAAGAAATAAAAAAAACAGGAACGCGGGCTCTGGTCATCCCCTTTTACAGTTCCAACCTAGCAACTAAATGACAAATTACCAACATAAGCTCCAAAGCGTTGTGCAAAACGTTTGCATCGTTGCAACCACTCTCACGATCAAATCCTATATTTAGTCCATGAATTTTCTTGCTCATGCATTTCTTTCTGGAAACAATGAAAAGATTATGGTGGGCAACTTCATTGGTGATTTTGTGAAAGGTAAAAATGTGCGCGAGCAATTCGATCCTGAGATTGCGCTGGGCATCAGCCTGCATCGCCATATCGATTCGTATACCGATACCCACCCTGTTGTGCGGGAGAGCAAGGACAAGCTGGCGCGAGAAATACAGGCACTACGCCGCTGTGATCGTGGATATTTTCTACGACCACTTCCTTGCCCGGAACTGGCAGCAATTCCACGATCGGCCGCTGACGGTGTTTGCCAGGCACGTCTACCAGACGATGGATGCCTACCGCGATGTCGTTCCGGAAGCGGTCAATTATTTTCTACCCTACATGGTACGCGACAACTGGTTGGTAAACTATGCCAACACCGAGGGTATTCACCGCTCACTCACGGGCATGTCGCGTCGCACCAAATTCAACTCAAGAATGGAAGAGGCTGTGATTGATCTTGAACTTCATTATGACGCTTTTGAGAAAGAATTTCTACGTTTCTTCCCTCAACTCCAGCAAGACGTTGCGGCGTTCATGCAAGCGTAGTGCGCGCGGCGGCGGAAATGCCGGGTAAAAATAGCCTGTCGAAACGAGCCTTCATGTGCGCTGAGCAGGTGCCGGCCGCGAACGAATTTTCTTAAATCCAGGTAATTCTTACCTCGGCTTCGGACAGCGACCATAACTTGCTATTTTAGCGCCTTCATAACCAGATGTATGCAAAACGATCCGGAATTAGATGGGAAGTACCTGGGCACCATCTCGCGCGACTTTGTGCTGGTGGCCGACCATCTGCGTGAAGCTTCTTACCAGATACGCAAGGCAGGCTTTGAATTCCCCATCTTTCCGGTGTGCAAGGAACCGCAACCTGTCGGACAATTGCTCGTTGAGCGCGGCACCATGGCCACCGATTGGTACTACTACGCATCCTTCCTCGACGAATTTGTGCAGCGCGAGTTGGTTGAAAATGACAAGCAGGATTTCTTCAGGGAGAATTACAAAGACCCCGACGAGTTTTGCTGCTTGTTCGTTATCGATGAGCATTTTACCAATTTTATCTACATTCCTTTTCCGGAGGATTAACCGATGCGTGTGATACGGGTGCTGATCGTGCTTTGCCTCGCGGGTGCATTCGTCCACGCGCAGGACTCACCTGTTTCGTTCGAACAAATTGAAGTGCCCGGCACCGTGCGGTCGTCGCAGGTGGTCGACATTCTGCAAGACCCCGAGGGCGTGATATGGCTCTTGCACGACGGCATTGTGCGGTACGATGGCACCGGCTTTACCCGCTACCAAACGCTGGCTGATTCCGGCAGTGTAGGCGGGTGGGAATCCAACTGCCTCATGTTCGACAAAGTGGGTCGCCGCCTGCTTGTAGGCACACGCAACTACGGTGTGGTATACTACGATTATGAAACCAACGAGCTCCGCCGCTTTGCCTGCAAAGACGGTGTGCCAATTGTAAACGCGCTCGCGCAGACGCGCGACGGCACTGTGTGGGCCTCATCGTACAACAGCGGACTTTTCTATTTGCAAGGTGACACACTGAAGCGTTTCAACACGACGCTGCCTTCCATCAGACCCACGGCGCTGTACGCGGTTGACCGCGACTTGTATGTGGGCGGATACAAAACGGTGTATGTGTACCGCAATCATCAACTGCGCGACAGCATTCGGGTGTCGTTGCCCAACGAATCGTTTGAATGGAATGCGCGCGCCACGGCACTCAAGTTCGGCAGCGACGGCCACTTATATATCGGCACGGAAAAAGAAGGGCTCGTGGTGTACGACACAGTCACTAAATCGGTGGTTCGATATTTTCGCGCAAGGGAATCGTCGTTTTACAGCCGCATCAACCAGGTATTTGAAGACAACAAAGGAAGGATGTGGATTCTCACGAAAGCAAACGGGGTGGTGGTGTACCAACCGAAAACCGAAAAGTTGACGCGCTTCGTCAAAGACCCTTTCTCAGAGAACTCCATCAGCGGCGACTTCTGCTCCTCGATCATCGAAGACAATACCGGTGTGATCTGGATCGGCGGCAACGGCGGCTTGAACAAGTATGATCCACGCCTCACCAAGTTTTTTCATGTGACCAAGAACCCTGCGGCCTCATTGTCGCTGAGCGATAAAATGGTGCGCGGGCTGTATGAAGACGATCAGCAACGAATTTGGGTGGGCACCGACGGCGGGTATCTGAATATTTTCGACCGTAAACAGAACAAGGTCACCCAGATCAAAATCGTGGTGCCGGGCATCGACCGTTTGATCCAGCCCATGTGTTTCTTTGACCTGGATGAGCGCGTGATGCTCATAGGCACGCCACTTGGACTGATACAAATGGACAAGGTCGACGCACACGTTTCCATGTACAAGCCACTGGCGTCGCACACCAAAACAGAATGGTGCGGCAAATACTGCGGAAGGGCGACAACTGTACATGGTAGTGGCGGCTAAGCTGCTCATAT
>JAAURZ010000326.1 GCA_012031955.1 Bacteroidia bacterium | reverse complement strand
TGCCACGTCGTTCGCTGCCTGCGCAGCGGCCAGCCGCTCGCGGTCCACCAGCATGGCCTTCGCGTAAGCGATACGAATATTTTCGAGTGAATGCATCAGGTCTTCAATGGGGTCTTTGACGTTGTGGCTCGCGTCGATCATGTAAGCCACTGCCGGGTTTTGCACGGTGCCGTCTATGGCGCCGCTTACCAGTTCATGAAAAATGAGGAAGAGTTGATACGGCTTGATGGACCCCGTGGTGAGGTCGTCGTCGCCATAGTGCGAACCGTTAAAATGAAAACCACCCAGGCGGCCAAAATGCATGAGGCGCGCGACAATCTGTTCGATATTGGTGTTCGGCAAATGATGCCCGAGATCGACAAGTACGTGCGCGCGATCGCCGACGGCGCTGCACAGTTGATACGATGTGCCCCAGTCGGGTATGACCATGGAATAAAAATTCGGCTCATACGGTTTGTACTCGACGAGCATTGTCCAGTCGTGCGGCATGGCGCGATATATTTGCTGTAGAGAATCCTGTGTGCGGGCGTATGCTTCGCGAAAGTTGTGCTGCCCTGGAAAGTTGGAACCGTCGGCCAGCCACACGGTGAGCACGCGACTGTTCAGTTGCTTTCCATATTCAATCACCTCAATGTTGTGGTCAATCGCCTGCTGGCGCGTGTGCGGGTGCGTATGGCAGAGCGAACCAAACTTGTATGAGTGCGTCTGGCCCGGCTGGTCCTGAAATGTGTTGGAGTTTACGGAGTCGATGGAGAGCTGATGCTCGCGCAACAGTTGCCTGACGGCTTCCACGTCATTCGGTATGTCCCACGGAATGTGCAGTGAAATCGAATTTGTTGCGCGCGTGAGTTTTTGAATGAGCGCTACGTCGTGAATTTTTCCAGCAGGTTGCGCGGCTCGCCGCCGGTGGGGAACCTCCCGAATCGCGTGCCTCCTGTTCCCAGTGCCCAGCTTGGCACCGATACCTGAAGTCGCGCAATGCCGTCGATCAAGTTGTCGAATGTTGCATCCCCGAGTCCGAGTAGCGCTCGCGTTGCAGCCAGCCGCTGTTCATGGGGAAGCTTCGACCACGCCGATATTTGCGGGTTTTTCATATATTCAAGTTACCATTTTCTTTTAGAGACTCAACATTGCCATGGGTCTGACACACCGCTCGCCTGTCAATTATGTAAATGGACAATCATCCACTGTCCTGCCCTCTCCCGTTCCGCGACGGTACGATGCTATAGTGGCAATTATCAAAGTATGCAAATCCATCCGGTCTCATTACTAATCCTTTGATTGCACGCAGCCCGTACCTCGATTTCTCCCTTCGTGTAACGGCCCTTTCCTCGCGTCGATTATTTTCGATCTTTAACAAAAACGACTGCTGTGCTGCCCCTTCCAGTAACACTTGTTTTCGATATTGGGAAAACGACAAAAAAAGTTCTCCTGTTCGACGCTGCGTTTCAAGTGGTGGAAGAGCAGGCGGTCACATTCGGCCATCAGCAAGACGACGATGGTTTTGCTATGGAGGACCTGTTTGCGGTGTCGGCATGGCTGGCCGAACAAGTACATTATTTCTGTCACCATGCGGCCTGGCAAGTCGAAGCTATCAATGTAAGTGCCTACGGCGCAAGCTTCGTTCACCTGGACGCAAACAACTGCACGCTGCTACCTTTTATAGTTACCTGAAGCCCCTGCCGCAGGCAACGCTGGAACATTTTTTAGCCACGTATGATGCCGATGGCGACCTCAACGCACAAACAGCCTCGCCCATCATGGGCATGCTCAATTCGGGGCTGCAGCTTTACTGGCTCAAGCACACGCGCGCCGCCTTTTTCAGCCGGGTAACCTGCTCGTTGCACCTGCCACAGTACTTTGCTTTTCTCATTCACAAAAAAAACTGGCCGATGTTACGAGCGTTGGCTGCCACACACTGCTTTGGGATTTCGCGCGACAGCGATACCATCGGTGGGTGTCAGACGAAAATCTTGAACGACTGCTTCCACCTCTCAATGTGGCAGACTACACCGTGCGTCATCCGGAATATCCATTAAAAGTCGGCATCGGCGTGCACGACAGTTCCGCGGCATTGATGCCCTACCTGGTCAGCCGGCACACGCCGTTCTTGCTGCTCAGTACGGGCACGTGGAATATCTGTTTCAACCCCTTCAGCGACACGCCGCTCACGGTCGACGAAATGCGCCACGACTGCCTTTGCTACCTCACGTATAACGGGAAACCTGTGAAGGCGTCGCGCATTTTTTTGGGCAACGAACATGATGCACAGGTACAAAAGTTAGCCCGGTACTTCCGGCGCGATTCTGACGAGATAAGGTCCATGAATTTTGACGAAGCATGTTACCACAAGCTTATGATGTCGGACAACCGATCGCGTACAGTTTTCCGATTTCCATGGAGGGCACGGGACCGCTGCCGTCAAAACCGCAACATGAAACAGACTTAAGCGCTTTTGCTACGCTACAGGAGGCGTATCACCAGGTGACCAGGTACCTTGTGCGTTGGCAATTGTTGTCCGTCGACCTTGTTGACCCCGCATACGTGGTGAAGGAGCTCATGTGGTGGGCGGCTTTGCGCGCAATGAAATATTTCTTGAGACGCTGAAGCGTGAATCGCGGCTGCGACAGGTTTACGTCTCCGATCACCCGCGCGCTGCAGCCCTGGGCGCAGCCTGGCTGGTGCGAGGGGAAGCATGTTACCGCGCTGCAACCAAACTGCTCAAGGTCACCCTGGTGTGATTGGCCGGTCTATGACCGATTAACCTGTTGAGAAATGGGTATTTTTCTCTAACTTTTCTCAATCATGCTGCCAGCCACTTTTGCCAGCATAGCGCAGGACACTAAAGCATTCACTTATGTTCGAAGGATTTCTGACAATCGATGAGCACTCCAAGATACCCAAGTATCAGCAGGTGGTCGACACCATTGTTTCCGATATAGACATCGGCCTGGTGAAAGTGGGTGACAAGATACCCTCCATCAACGAAACGAGCGAAGAGTACTACATCTCGCGCGACACGGTTGAGAAGGCTTACAAAATTCTGAGACGCCGTGGCATCATCACGGCGGTCCGGGGGAAGGGCTTTTACGTGGCGAGCACCGGCAAGAACGAAGAGCGCCGTGTATTGCTTGTGTTCAACAAACTGAGCGACCACAAGAAAACGATCTACAACTCATTCGTAAAACATATTGGCGCGGGCTACCATGTAGACCTGCAAGTACACAACTGCGACAGTCGCACGCTTGAAAAGATCGTTATTGAGAATCTCGGAAGATACGATCACTATGTGGTCATGCCTCACCTTCTCGAAGAGACGGCGAGTGTAAAGAGCGCCATCAACAAAATACCGAAGGAACGTGTTGTACTTCTCAACAAAGATATGGACGGCATCGATGGTGAATATGCGTGTGTGTTCGAAGACTTCGAGCTGGACATTCACCAGGCGCTTTGCACCGGCATCGATAAAATCAGGAAGTACCATAAGCTGGTCCTCATCTTCCCTACGGACAACTTTTATTGCACGGGCATCAGGAAGGGCTTCGTCAACTTCTGCGAGGCAGAGGGATTTGACTTTGAGGTGATAGAACGCGCCTACGCCCGCGATGTTCGCTCCGGTGAATTGTACATCGCGATAGAAGAAGTTGACCTGGTAGAGGTGATCAAGAAGGCCAACGCCGGAAACCTGAAGCTTGGCAAAAACATTGGCGTGATGGCCTACAACGATACGCCCTTCAAGGAAATACTGGCCGGCGGCATTACGGTACTTAGCACCGACTTCGCAAAGATGGGTGAAACACTTGCCGACATGGTTTGCCACCACAAACGCGAGCACGTCAAAAATCCGTTCAAGCTCATTGTGCGGAATTCCGTCTAGGACCTGCTGTAACTTTCCGTTTGATATTACCTGGGGAATGCCGCAGGCAGGCCGCCGTCTACATTGAGACTATTACCGGTCGACTTGTTGAGCATACCGCCCACAAATAGAAACACAGCTTCGGCGATGTCGGCCGGATAGATAATTTCTTTGAGCAGCGTGCGATCGGCATAAAACCCGGGCAGGTCTTCGAGTGCCACGCCGTAAGCTTTGGCGCGATCCTGTGCCCAGCCGCTTTGCCATATCTTGCTGTCGGCGATCACGGCGTCGGGATTTACGTTGTTCACGCGGATCTTGTCTTCCGCAAGTTCGGCAGCCATAAGCCTGCCCAGGTGCAGTTGGGCCGCCTTGGCCGTTCCATACCCGGCGTTCTTCGGGCCCGACACGAGTGCATTCTTGC
>JAAURZ010000325.1 GCA_012031955.1 Bacteroidia bacterium | reverse complement strand
GGCGACGAGGAGATCGGCAAACCGGTAGGCATAGACATCAAGGAGAAAAAATGACGCTGCCGCTCATTCATGCGTTGTCGAAATCATCGTGGTTGGAAAAACGAAAGATCATCAGCATCGTAAAGAACCAGAGTGACAAGCCCAAGAAAGTGCGCGAGGTAATAGAATTTGTGAAGCGCTCGGGCGGCATCGAGTATGCGCAAGACGCGATGAACAAATTTCACCAGGAAGCGCTGCTGATGCTGGATGACGTGGCGCCGTCCATATACAAGAATTCACTCAAACAACTGGTGCAGTTTACGATCGATCGCCACAATTAAAAAGAAACCCTTGTCCGTGTGTTTCGAACAAGGGTCTCGCATCTATATACATCCTAATTAGGCACTGATTCTGTTGCGGCCGGCTTCGAGTATGGCGTAGTCGCGGAAAGACTCGAAGTCCTTGGGGTCCATGGCGTTGGCCGCGGCGCCGGTGTCGTCGGGTTTAAAGCTGCCCTCGGTTTCCCACCACTTCTTGGCGCGCGCTTTCGCTTCGGCTTTGTCTACACTTTCAAACAGGTTGATGCACGAGTCGGAGATCATCCAGGGTTTTTCTACGCTGCTGTATTTCTCAAATATGAGGCTCCGCATACGTGTGCCGCTCTCCTGGTTCTTGAAATGTGAAACGGTGTACGACATCGTTTCCGGTTCCGTCATCACCATATCCCAGTACTTGCGCGACGACACTACCTGCGACGTGGTGAGCAGGTATCCAAACCCGGATTCTATCGGCTCTTTGGTAATGGGACATTGGGCTTTCATCGCCTTTTTCTTCTTTCCAAAAAGTTTTTCCATCAGTGCCATAATGCTGCGTTTCGGTGGTTGTCAGGTGAATTACACTATTTAGATACTCCCAAAAGGGGTAATAGTTGCATATTAGACTAAAAAAAACAGAAAAATGTTACAAGATGGATTGAATTTGCCTGCCATCACTAATTTTTTGCCGTTCCTCATGCGGGTCAGCTTCCTTTTTTGTGCATGAATTTTTCGTAGTTGGTAAAGAACTCCTCCAGCTTTTCCACGGGCAGCTTCTTCGCGATGATTTTACGTTTCTCGTCGATGATGTACAATGAAGGTGTCGTTTGCGCGTCGTACAAATCGCTGTAAGGGCCTACATAAGTGCGTGGTCCGTTCACGGTGATCCATGTTGTTTTCATCTCGCTGATGAAGTCGCGCATCTTGGCAAGCGAGGTATCGATGCTTACCGCATACACTTCGAAGTTGAATTTCTGTTTGCGCTCGTTGTAGAACTGCACAAGTTTGGGCGTCTCTTGCCGGCAATGCCCGCAGTCGGGATCGAAGATGAAGAGAATCGTGTACTTGTTCTTGATGTCGTACATCGAGCGCGGCTTCAACGACAGATCCTGCATAATGAGGTTAGGCGCCACGTTGCCCACCAGGCTTCTGCGAAGTCTGTCGGCGTGGTCCTTCAGGTTCTTCCGCATCTTCTCGTTGGCCCAGTAGTTCATTTCGCCGTTGGCGAAGTAGGTATCGTACAGGTGAACAAATACGCCGTCGAGACCCATGATCTCCGGGTTCTGGTATTTCAGCAGCAACAAGTATACGAGGTACTTACGAGTTTCTTTGTTGCTTCCGGCCATGGCCACCATCCGGTCGATAGCCATGTTGGCCGTGTCGGGGATGGCGCATGGAGCCTGTCGAGATACTCGTTCACTTTCTCGGAATATATCGGCCGGGGCATGCGGATGAAAGCCTCGTCGCCCAGGTCGAAGTTGTCGAAGAAGTGCTCGCGATACCACCTTAGCTGGAACGTGGAGTCGATTGTGCCGTCTGTTTTTTGGCGGATCAGGTATCGTGATCGGCTGGTTCGCCTTGAATATTTTGGCCGTCATCGTATTGGGATGTTTGGCTATCACGTCGGCCTGATACTTCATCACCGCATCGTTTACTTTTCCGTATGCTTCGCGGGCGGCTTTCTTGTCTTCTTCCTTGACCGTGCTGTCCTGAATAATTTTCACATACGGCTCGGCTTCCTTATGGCGATCGAGATTGAAACGCATGTTGTCGAAGAACAGCTCGTTATCAAGGTCGCCTGTTACCTTCATCTTTCCCACATAGTCGTCTTTGCTGGTCTCCATCTTGAAATGCTGGTTGGAGCCGATCAGCAGTTCGAACGCCTTCTCTTTGTTGACAGCCAGAAAGTACACGCCCCTGGGCAAAGCCTCGGGTCCGTCGAAGGTGAACTCGCCCCGGGCATTGATGCGCGCCGTATCCTTCGCAAATGTGCTCTCGCCGTAATAAAATCCAAGGAGAACCGTTGAGTCCCTGAGTCCTTCTATTTTGAAGTCCAACTTGTAGCCGCCCTTTTGAGCGAAGCCGGTCAGGGCGGCCAGCGTGAAGAGAAGAAGGAGTAACGATCTGTAGGAAGTCTTCATAGTCCACAAATTTCACAATTTCGGTTGGTTTGTCAACGATGTTTATCGAACGCCAGTGCTTCTGGTGACCCGTTTTGCAACTCATTAACAAAATTTTGACTTCATGCAGGAAGGAAGTACGGGTGCCTGGCTACATGGATGCGATTTTTTTACTTTTGTCCCTGTCCATTATGAGCCTTAGCGTAAACAATCTCACGAAAGTATATGGCCACCAGACGGCGGTGAACAACATCTCGTTTAGCGTGGAGGCGGGCGAGATAGTAGGTTTCCTCGGACCCAACGGCGCCGGCAAGTCGACTACCATGAAGATTGCGACGGGCTTTCTGCCGCCCACATCGGGGCAGGTGGTAGTGGATGGTTTCGACGTGGCCACGCAACCGCTGGAGGTAAAGCGCGCTACCGGCTACCTGCCGGAACACAATCCCCTCTATCTCGACTTGTATGTGCACGAGTACCTCCGGTTTGTCGGAGGCCTGTATGGCATGCGTGGAAAAAAACTGAAGATGCGCGTGGAAGAAATGATCGGCATGTGCGGACTGGAACACGAACAGAATAAGAAGATCGAAGCGCTGTCGAAGGGCTTCAGGCAAAGGGTGGGGCTGGCGCAAGCGCTGCTGCACGACCCGTCGGTGCTGATATTGGATGAACCCACTTCGGGCCTCGACCCAAACCAACTGATGGAGATACGCAAGCTGATAAAGACCATAAGCGCGAACAAAACCGTCATATTCAGCACACACATCATGCAAGAGGTGCAGGCGCTGTGCGACCGTGTAGTGCTAATTAACCGGGGCAACCTGGTGGCCGACGATAAGTTGCAGAACCTGCTGCAAAAACGGCAAGGTCTGGTAACGGTGGTGGTACAGTTTGAAGAGCCGGTCAATGTCGCGCTCATCACCACCCTGCCCGACGTAGCCGATGTTGAATCGGTAAGTGAAACCACCCTGAGGGTAACAGCCAAAGCCGGGGCCGACATTCGCCCGGCCTTGTTCCGCTTCGCTGCCGACAACCACCTCTCGCTCGTGGGTCTGAAACAAGAGGAGAGCTCGTTGGAAAATATTTTTAAGGACCTAACCGCCGAACACACCAAAGCATGATCCAGGTCCTCGCTAAAGAATTCAGCAGTTTTCTCAACTCGCTTATCGCCTACATTGTAATCGGCGTGTTTCTCACTGGTGTGGGGCTGTTGCTCTGGGTGTTTCCCGATACGTCGGTGCTCGATTACGGCTACGCCGACCTGTTCACATTTTTTTCATTGAGTCCCTATATCTTCATGTTCCTGATTCCGGCCATCACCATGCGCAGCTTCGCCGAGGAGCGCAAGGGCGGCACACTGGAGTTGTTGCTTACCAAACCCCTGCGCGACTGGGATGTGATAACCGGAAAGTTCCTCGCGTGTTTTCTGCTAGTGCTGGTGGCGCTGGTGCCCACCATGCTCTACGTCTATTCCATACATCAGCTTGGCGACCCCGTCGGCAACCTCGATATGCCTGGTATCATTGGCTCATACATAGGCCTGGCGCTGCTGGGCGGTGTGTTCTGTTCCGTGGGCATACTCGCCTCGTCACTTACCAACAACCAGATAGTCGCGTTCCTGGTGGCAGCGTTCCTCTGCTTTATTCTGTTCTCGGGCTTTGATTCAGTGTCAGCGCTGGGCATCCCGTCGCGCTACGCGCTGCTTATAAAACAGCTCGGCATTCTTTATCACTACGATGCTCTCAGCAAAGGCCTGGTCGACAGCCGCGATGTGGTGTACTTTGCGAGTGTGATCTTTTTGATGTTGTTACTTACCAGACTCATATTGGGATCGAGATATGGTAACACTAAAGAGCAAAAAACTGGGCGAC
>JAAURZ010000324.1 GCA_012031955.1 Bacteroidia bacterium | reverse complement strand
AAAATTTCGACAACACCTTCGCAGGGCTCGTCAACAAAATTACTGCCGCCGGCACGCCAGGCATCGAACTGCTTGTGATCGGCCGCGACGGCACGCCGCATCAGTATGAAGTGCATGCAGGACCGTCAGCGGGTTCGCTGCGGCTGCTAACGACCCAAAGTTTTTTCGGTTACAACAAGCAACAACTCCAACTGCCCCTGCAATGGTCCGATATTGGCGCCGACGGATCGCTGGTGGTGCGCCTGCGGCCGCTCGGCGTGTCGGGGCAAATCGATCAGCTCAGCCTCAGCTACATCAAAGTGAACTACACCGAGGCAACATCGATGGATGGAACCGAAAAAACTTTTGAGCTGCTGCCCAACCCCGATGGCAAGTCGTACCTGGAAATAACAGGCGCGCCCGCCGGGGCCGGCATTTTCGATATCACCGATAAGGCAAATGTACGGCGTATCGGTTTTTCGGGAAGCACCACGCTGCAAGCGATGATCGACAACGGCGGCACACCACGCACGCTGCTGGTCACATCGTCGCGGATTACACCGTCTCTGAAAAAGTAGGCTTCCGTCAGATTACACCCAGTCAGCACAATTACATTATTGTGTCCAACAAACTGCTGATGAAACCGGGAGGTGCCTATAGCGATCCCGTACGTGCGTACGGCGGCTATCGAGCGTCGGCGCAAGGTGGATCATACGACACGCTGGTGGTGGACATGGATCAACTGTACAACCAGTTCAGTTACGGCGAACCGACGCCACTGGCCATCCACAACCTCATGCGATTCATGATTGCAGGTGGCAATCCGCAGTACTTGTTTCTAATAGGCAAAGGTCTTGATGCGTGGTGGAATTACCACCGCACGCCGGCGTCGTTCACCACCAACAGAGACCTTGTGCCAACCCCCGGCATGCCCGGCTCCGATATGTTCTACACCGCGGGCATGGACGGTGTGCCCGGAGTACCCGCTGTAGCCACCGGCAGGATCACCGCCAACACGCCCGCGCAGGTCGCGGGCTACCTCGATAAAGTAGTAGAGATGGAGTCGCTTCCGTTTGATCAGCTTTGGCGAAAAGATATCTTGCACTTGAGCGGTGGTATTGATCCCGGCGAGCCCGAGCTGTTCAAATCATACGTGCAAGACTTCGAGGCAATAGCGGTCGACTATTACCTCGGAGGCAAGGTAGCGTCCATTTCCAAGCGCACCACCAATCCCGTGGAGTTGATCAATATATCCGACCAAGTGAATTCGGGTGT
This sequence comes from Bacteroidia bacterium, assembly GCA_012031955.1. The sequence continues at coordinate 3,028 of JAAURZ010000324.1, read as the reverse complement.
GAGTCTCATAACATTTTTCGGACACTCGTCTTCGTCGACTATCGACTTCGACATCGGGTATGCAAGCGACCCGGTGATGGGTTATGCAAACAAAGGCAGGTATCCCATGTTTCTCATTAACGGCTGCCAGGCAGGTGCGTTCTTTAGCAACAGCACCGTGTTTGGCGAAGACTGGATACGCACGCCGGACAAGGGCGCTGTCGGATTTATCGCGCACGCCTCGTTCGGTCTCATCAATACGCTCAAGCTGTATTCCGACTTGTTTTATGAAGTGGCATTTGCCGATCAGACCTTCATCAACAAGGGCGTGGGTGATGTGCAGAAGGAAGTGGCGCGCCGCTACCTCGATTTCGCAGGCAACTCAGTGATAAGCGAATCGCAAGTGCAGCAAATGGTGCTGCTCGGCGATCCGTCGATCAGTATCTTCGGTGCTATGCAACCAGACTACGAAGTCAATGACAGTCACCTGTACCTCACCTCGTTTGATGGTGGTCCCATTAATGCACTGGCTGATTCTTTTGCGCTGAACATTGTGGTTAGAAATTTCGGAAAGGCGGGCAAGGATACGCTCAGTATAAGGATTACGCGCACGCTCAACGACAACTCCACCATTACTTACGATTCGCTGTTTGCGCCGGTGCTCTATAGCGATACGCTCACGTTCGTGGTACGAAAGGGTCATGAAAATGGCTTCGGCAACAATTCGTTTACTGTGAAGCTCGACGCCGACGAATACATCGACGAGCTGAATGAAGATAACAACACGGCTGCACTCGGCTTGTTTATCCCCCTTAATTCAACACATCATCTTTTTCCGCACGACTTCGCGATAGTGAACGAACAATCGATCGATCTCTCCTACCAGAGTACAAATCAGCTTGCAGGGGAGCGCACTTTTTTAGTGGAGGTAGACACAGTCAACACCTTCGACAGTCCATATTCTACAACCTTTCAACGCACGGCCAATGTCTATGATAAGCTCCCGTTTGCTCTACTTGCACACGACTCACTCACATACTACTGGCGCACCCGGCTGGCCGACCCGCTTCCGGGCGAAAGCGAAGAATGGAGCTCATCATCGTTCACTTATATCGATCAAAGTCCCGAAGGCTGGGGCCAGTTGCATTTTCAGCAATATCTGAAGAACGGTTCGGAAGGAATTGTGGTCGATGCAGACACACGTCGCTTATCGTTCAAGTCATCAGTTACACCGGTCAAGATCGTCAACTTTGGGAAAGACCATCCGGCTGTTAATACCGACGTGAACATTCTGATCGATGGCGTCGAGTATAACCTTACCACGCAAGGATTTATATGCCGGTCGAACACCATGAACTTCATTGCATTCGACCGCCGGTCTACCGTGCCCTATGTCGGTCTTGCATTTAAGTGGTTCAACAGAGCCGGGCGTGAATGTGGCCGCGCGCCGTGGGTGATCAACAGTTTCACACCGTCGCAAATGGTGACGGGGCTGGGCGACGATCTTGTTCAGTATGTAGACAATGTAATAACAGGCGATTCGGTGGTGATGTTTAGTATAGACAACGCAGCCTTCACCACATGGCCCGCCGCTGCCAAGACCAAGCTGGGCGAACTGGGTGTGTCTGTCGCGCAAATTGACGCGCTGGTGGATGGAGAGCCGGTGGTTATTTTTGGTCGAAAGGGAAGTCCCGCAGGCAGTGCCAAAATATACCGTACGGCAGGCAGTCCTGCAGGCCAGCAACAACTGACCACCGAAGGCACGATTACCGGGCGCTACCTGTCGGGAGAAATGACAACACCCATCATCGGACCCGCCGCCTCATGGTCGCAGCTCGCCTACCGGACGTCGGAGGTGGAGGCGCAGGACCTGGTAAATGTAAGTGTGACAGGCGTGGAACTCGACGGCAACGAGACGGTGCTTATCGACAACGCCTCAGCGATGACCGACCTCTCGCAGGTCGATGCGGCGACGTATCCGTACATTAAACTTACGTATACCGCGGAAGACGATATCAATCTCACGCCGGCGCAACTGGACCACTGGCTGGTGCTCTATGAGTCGATGGCCGAAGGTCTGCTGTTATATATTGGCAGTCCCGCACCTGTTACCGTTGTGGAGGGGGTCACTTTCCAAAGTCGCTATGCCTTTGTGAATATTTCCGACAAAACATTTTCCGACTCGCTCACCGTGAGAGCCGAGGTATTCAACAAGGAACGATTACAACTGTCGCAACAGTATTTCAAGATATACCCGCCTGCACCCGGCGACACGACGCTGTTCGTTACAAACATCAATACCCTTGGGCGCAGCGGCGCCAACGACCTTGATGTATTCGTAAACCCCAAACTGATTCCTGAATTGTACTACGACAATAACGTGGTCGAATTGCGTGACTACCTGCAAGTGGCGCCCGACATCTACAAACCGGTGGTGGAGGTGCGCTTCGACGGCAGGATAATAACGGACGGCGACTACGTGTCGCCCAACCCCGGCATTGAAATAAAACTTTGGGATGAGAACCAGTACCTTCGAAAGATAGACACGGTAGGGGTGAATATATACCTTCAATATCCGTGCGACACCGAAGATTGCACCTACGAGCGCATTGCCCTGAGCCGCGCCGATGTAAGCTGGCAACCTGCTACGACGACTTCAGATTTTCGTATCATGTTTGCACCCACAGGCCTGGATGTAGGTACCTACCGGTTGCGGGTGGAGGCACAGGATGCCAGCGGCAATGCAGGCGATCCATACCTTATCAGCTTCCAGGTAACAAATGAAAATTCAATAGACCTGCTGGCTCCGTATCCCAATCCGTTTGATGAAAGTGTCGTTTTCCGATTCGTGGTAACGGGCTCTGAAAAAGTGGGGCTGTTCGACCTTCAGATAGTTGACCTTGGTGGCAGGGAAATATACGCTATTCAGCTCTCCGATTTCCCGGTAGGCACCAGCGAAGTGATTTGGGATGGAGTCGATAACACCGGGCGCAGGTTGCCGCCCCGGTCTCTATGTGTTCCACGCGAAATTGCAGGCGGGCAATGAGTC
>JAAURZ010000323.1 GCA_012031955.1 Bacteroidia bacterium | reverse complement strand
GCCGATGAAAAGATGACGAAAAGCGATACAAGTATGAACTTGATATCCTTCCAGTTGAGTATGTCTATCCAGATAAGAGACGAGAGGGTAAAGCCGATGAAGATAGCAATACCACCCATGGAGGGCGTTACCTTTTTGTGGATTTTGCGACGGCCCGGTATGTCGACCAGATTTTTCTTGATGGAGTATTTGATGATCACAGGAACGATTAGGAAGGAGATCACAAATGCAGTAATTGCCGATGAAAGCGGTATGACCATGTTGTTATCGAATCAGCAAAAATAAGTTAAATCAATATGACTTGAATCAAATTGGCCTGGCAAATCATGCATAAAACGTCCGTATCGTTTGGCAGACAAATTCGATGTCGGCCAATGTCAGACCCGGGTAAATTGGCAGCGAAAGAAGTTCGTCCTGCAAGGACGATGCAACCGGGAAGTCGCCAGGTTGGTGACGCATATACGAATAGGCCGGCAGGTTGGGCAACGCAGCGGGATAGTGTATGATTGTTTCTACACCCTGCCCGGTCAGATAGGTTTGCAGTTGATCGCGACGCTGCGCCCTGATGGCAAAAATGTGAAATGTGTGTATGGTGTCGGCACTTACCACTGGCAATTTCAAAAACGGAATGTCGGCGAGAAGGCTACAGTAGTGTTGAGCATTTTCAATCCGCTGCCTGTTCCAGTCCTGAAGGTGCGGCAATTTGGCCAGCAGCACAGCCGCTTGCAGTGTGTCCATGCGGCTGTTCATACCTTCCATAATGTGATCATCCTTTTGAAGCGCGCCGTGGTTGCAGTACCGGCGCATTTTTTCTGCCAGCGCCTCGTTGTTCGTAACGATGCAGCCCGCATCGCCGTAGGCGCCGAGGTTTTTGGTCGGGTAGAAGCTAAAGGCTGCGGCATCGCCGAATGTACCCGCATACCGATTGCCCACAGATGTGAGATGTGCCTGCGCGCAATCCTCAATGAGAAGAAGGTTGTGCTTGTCGCAGACCTTGCGCAACGCTGCAACGGGCGCCGCCTGGCCGAACAGGTGCACGGCAATCACGGCCCGGGTGCGCGCCGTAATTTTCTTTTCCACATCAGCTACGTCGAGCACATACATGTGAGGGTCCACATCGGCAAACACGGGCACAGCATTGCACAGGCTCACCGTTTCGGCGGACGAGATCCAACTGAAGGCCGGTGTAATTACCTCGTCGCCCTGCTTTATTCCAAGGCATTTCAATATCGCGAACAGTGCGTCGGTGCAATTGCCGGTGGGTATGCAGTCGGCTATGCCAAGCACTTTTGAGAACGCTTCGCTAAACTCACCGACTTTTCGACCACGAACAAAAGGCTCTCCATCTATGGAGTCTACCAAACGGGTTATGTCAAGCCTGGTGCCGGGCGCGGCAAAAAGGTCGATAAAAGGTATCCGTCTTTTCACGACCAAATGTAATCAGGATAGTTTTGCTTTAGAACGAGCGCTGTTGTTCGGATTGAAAAAAAGCAAACTTGTTAAGGTAGCGTAGAGCACCACGCCCTTGTGTCGCTCCAGAATGGACTCAAAAAAAAAAGTTGACTAACAGAAGCATCAGAGATACAATCAGCAGTATCCTGTGCTCCCGCCAGGCAATACGCAGTTGGTACGACAATGAGACCAATAGGGTGACCAAGCCGATGATACCTGTCGACACAAGCGCACTCAAGAACTGATTGTGCGGGTTCTGGTTGGCGTTGTAGCCCGGTTTGTAGTCCACCGCTCTATACACGTCATTCAAGGCCTGGTCTTGATCCCCGGCGCCAACGCCCCAGTGGCAAGTCGTTGCGTACGGCATACCATGCGCACTCCGCGAGTGCAAAGCGCTGGGTAAGTTCGTTGAAGTTCTCGATGTCGCCGCTGAGCGTGTACTCCATGGTGCTGATGTGCAGGTATCGTTCCCACAAATAAGTTTTGCGAGCGATTCCAACAGCGCTCGCTGTCAGAACGGCGCCCGTTACTGCAAGGCCGATGAGCCACGTCCTGCTCAGCATGCGCATGCAAAAGTATCCGACAATAACCATTGTGCCGGCTTGTTGAATTTTGGAGACCAGCAATACAATGAAGACTATGAGCAGGCAAATACCAATGATCAGGATCGTGCGCAGCCGTGGCGAATTGTGCCTATCGGTGTCCATAAGACGCAGGAACAACCACGCTATCTGGCAATTGATGTAAATGCTCAAGTATGTGGGGTGAAACCAAATTGGAGATGTCAGGTGGCTCCAGAACAGGTTGTCAAAGCTGAAGGGTTGCCTTAGCAGGGCGTAAGCCAAACAATATATAAAAGCGGCCAAGGTGGATATTACCGCCGTGCCGAAGATAGCATCAACAGTTTTTTGGTCCAGGCGTGGTGCGGATCCGAATACCAACGGCATCAGCAGGAGCGGGAATCTTGTGTCGATGGAATTCAGCAAGTGGTCATTCCCTTCAGAGTAAGTGAACGACGCAAGTGTGATCAGCACCGGCAGCATGAGGATGAAAATTGATTTGGTGTCGAAGTTGAAATCGCGAGGGAAACGTATGAACCAGACTAACCAGTGGACAAATAGCAGAAGAATGGAAATATTGGTAAGGGTAATGGAAAACGGATAAACCGCCAGCATGACCATGGTGACCCAAACATGAAACCGATGATGCATGTGCGCCGCGGGCATCAAGTCTTGGCTTGAGGTAGTGCGCGTTTCACGCCAAGGCTTAGCACTTTTCGTAGAAAATAGGGAAGGGAAACGAACGTTCTTCGCCACAGCCGCTTAGGTTCATTTATCAAACGCCGAAACCATTCAAGTCCAAGCGACTGCCATATTGAGCCAGGTCTTACCACCTTGCGCGCGTAGAAATCAAAAACGGCACCGATACTGCAGATCATGGGTGCATTTATGCGCCGGTGATTCTGAGCCACCCATTTTTCCTGCTTCGGTGCAGTCATTCCGACAAACAACACGTGCGGGTTGAATTCATTGACCGCGCTGGCTATGGCTTCGTCGTCAGCGTCGCTAAACGCTTGCTTGAAAGGCGGCGAATAGACACCGACCTGTAACGAGGGAAAATCTGTTTTTATGCGCCCTTCTATGGTGGCGAGCACTTCGGGTGTAGAACCAAGGAAGAAAACACGCTTCACGCGGCTTTCGGTGCTGCGTTCGAGCATCTGCATGACGTAGATAAAAATCTCGTAACCCGGTATCCTCCTTATCGGTACCTTGTTAAGAAAGAAATTGGCGTAAACAATTCCAACCCCATCCGGTAATAATACAGACGAGCGCTTCAGTGCGTGTTTGAATGCCTCGTCGTGGTCGGCCACGTAAAAGGAGTGGGGGTTAATGGTGTTGATTACCATTGATCGCCACCCTGGTGCGGCACGTGTATATCGCCGAGGCTACCTGTAAACAGGTCGTATTCAAAAAATGAGTTTGAAGGTGGTTTGGATTTGTTCATGACGCCTGACTGGTAACGGATTCAACGTGGCTCGTTGAGATGCCAACAACCAGAAATAGCCACACAAAGATAGGCCAAACAATTGTTGGATAATAGATATGTTCGTTGGTTAGACCAAAAATGGTGAAGAACAGGAAGCACGCGGAGGCTATATACTGTAAACTGCCGTATCGTAATCGATTGTGAACGAAGAAATAGGTTGCACGCATAAACATACAATAGAGGAAATACCCAAACAATCCTCCGAAAACCAACAGGCTGAACGTGTTTTGATGAACCTCGTCGAGCGACCAGAGTTCGTGATGGGGGTCCCATGATGCCGGGAGGAGTACCCGCAGTTTGCCCATTAGTATTTCGGCCGGCGAGCCCTCCCAATAGTGGCGTGAGTGGTTCATCCACATCGGCATTCTGCCTCTGAAAGCCTTAAAGATTCCTACCTGCGTGTACATCACATACACGAGCAGAAACCCCAAAACTCCGCTTATGAAATGCAGGTAATACCGGTAGTAAAAAGTAAGCCATCTGCTTATAGGCGTGCGCACATAGCTGAACAACCATATTATGCCGAATGCAACTGTAGACGTACGATGGTTAATGTAAAATACGAACGCGAAGATGAGCGCAACTACGAAGTGTCCGGCCAGCGTCTTTCCTTTTCGAGCCATAGATAAAACCCAAATAGGTAGACTGGAAAAAGAAATACGATAAGGCCTGTCGGTTTGTTGTAGCCGCCGGAAAGCCGGCCCAGGTGAACGCCGTCAATGGTATCGAATGTGTAGTAAGGCAACTCACCCTTCAATTGGAGGTAGCAGTTGTACACGGGAATT
>JAAURZ010000322.1 GCA_012031955.1 Bacteroidia bacterium | reverse complement strand
TATTGAGAGCTCGTATGGCAACAGTGTAATTCTTGGCAGCTATGTAAAGGCCTTGAAAGAATTTGCCGGCAGGGAACGACGAAAAAAAGAGGAAGAGCTTAAGGCGCAACAGGATGCACTCAACTGGCTCGTTGTAGGCGATACAAGGGTGCCACTCAACCCGGACGCTACCGGTGACGTGTATCGGCCGCTGGTTGTTGTAGAAGACAAATACACTGCGGGCTTGAACTTCACAGACTCGCTGGCGGCCAAAGGCTATGTACTTACAATTACGCCGTCGCGCATACCCGATGTAAATGTGTCATTCCCCGTCGACAAAACGGTTTTCAAACCCTCCGCGCAAGCAGCGACAAAGGCGATTACCTATGCTGACCCCAATGGCCAGATATACTTTGTACTGGTGTACCTCGATAAATTGGTAGGTGAAAAGTGCCCCATTACCGTGGCCAAGATTTACAGGATCGACGGCCTCTCGTGGACGGGCAACTTTCAGTTGCCTTTCATTCCGACGGAGATTGCTTTCAGGACCGATACCAACGAACTCATCATCGCCAATGGCGACAAGAAGATTACGTTGGATAAGAATGGTAAGATGCCGAAGTAGGGATCAGACCGGGTTGACGAGCTTCTTCCAGTCCTGGAAGCGCATATCAGTACGCGTTTTGATTTTTTCGTAGTTTTCCCAGCTATCGGTTACGTGGTATATGGAGGGCAAGGCTTTCACCAATATTTCATCGTAGTCGCCGCGGTAGAGACCGCCGCCATAATAATAATAGGTGAACATATTTCCTTGCTTGTTGAAGAGTTCGTAGCCCAGGTATCCGTCCCAGATTTCACTGAGAATGGTACATGAAATTTCTCTTCTTTTGAATCTGAAAATCTGGTTGGACGCCTCATCCTCGAAGTACTCCGAGTAGAGGTCGCTGTCGATAATCCAGCCCAGGTACATACCGATATGTACATAAGCTTGTTCGATGGGGAGTGAGTCCGGAAAATTACCTAGGAAGTGGCTCTTCGCGTTGTCGTAGATGGTTTTCTGAATTTCCGCTTTTCTGTCCATATAACAATGTTAACCGGTTTGACCATTAAAACAAATAAAATTAATGGGTTGTGGTGGTGTAGAATCGGGTATATATAAGTTAATGGAAAATAGGTAAGCGACCCAGATGGCCGCAATGATGCCCGAGGCATCGGCTATGAGCCCGGCAGAAAGTGCATACCGCGTCCTGCGAATGTTCACTGATCCAAAATAGAGCGCCAGGATGTAGAAGGTTGTCTCCGTGCAACCCCGCAGTATCGACGCGAGGTTTCCGACAAATCCGTCGACGCCAAACTTCTCGCTGATGGCGATCATCATACCACGCGCAGTCTGGGCACTCAATGGTTTCATGAACGCCACCGGCATGGCGTCGACGAACTCGGTATTTGCGCCGGTAAGAGCAACGAGCCTCCGAAGACCTTCGACAATGAAGTCCATAGCGCCCGAACTATAAAATACCCCGATGCCTACCAGCATCGCTACCAGGTAGGGAATGATTTTAACGGAGGTCACAAACCCTTCCTTCGCGCCATCGATGAAAGTCTCAAACACAGGTATCTTGCGCCATAAGCCAAGAACGATAAAACTCACCACGATGACGATGATGATAACACTGCTTATCAGGTTTGATTGAACTTGCAGCGCCTCCTTGCTTAGCGAGGTGAAATACCAAACTGCGCCCGCCACGAAAGCGGTAAAGCCAACGACATACGCCAGAAGTACGGGGTCAAAAAGTTTTATTTTTTGCCGCCACGACAGGTACAGCAGGCCCACCAGCGTCGAGCAAAAAGTGGCGATCAGCGTCGGCACAAAAATACTTGTCGGGTTGGTTGAGCTCAGGGCAACCCGGTCGGCAATTACAGACAACGGGATAATGGTGAGGCCCGAGGTATTCAAAACCAGGAAGGTTATCTGCGCGTCCGACGCTGTTTCTTTATCTGGATTGAGTTCCTGCAACTGGTCCATCGCCTTCAGTCCCAGTGGGGTCGCGGCATTGTCGAGGCCCAAAATGTTGGCGCTGAAATTCATGATGATAGAGCCCGCGGCCGGATGGTCTTTCGGTACCGAAGGAAACAAACGGCTGAAGAATGGTCCAACCAGCCGGGCAAGAATGGGTACCATGCCTCCGCGTTCGCCCACCTTCATCAGGCCGAGCCAAAGCGACATCACGCCGGTAAGGTATAGTGAGATTTCGAAGCCCGTTTTAGCTTTGTCGAACGTGGCCGCAAGCAACGCCGGAAACACCTGTGTGTCTTGAAAGAAAATGAGTTTTATCAACGCCACTACAAATGCGACGAGGAAGAATGCTGCCCATATATAATTCAGCGCCATAGCGTGTTGCAGTTAAGGTTTGTTGATATTATAGGTTTGCATCGAAATTGATAAGTGTGAGAATGTGGCAGGCCACCATGCCGGCAGTTTCCGTACGCAACCGGCTCGCGCCGAGGCTCACTTTCCGGTAATTGTGCGCAGCGGCCAATTCAAGTTCCGGGCCGGAGAAGTCGCCCTCGGGGCCGATCATCACAATATATGATTTCCGTGGTGAGGCCGCGCGCATCAACTGTCGTGGCTCATCTTCGTCGAGGTGGGCGATAAACCTTTCGTCACTATGGTTATGCTGTATCACCTGGTTGAATGGCATCGGACCGTCAATGCCGGGCAACCACGGGTTGAGCGACTGCTTCATCGCGCTTACAGCTACCTTATGAAGGCGATCAGCTTTTTGATGCGTACGCTCAGAATGATCGCAAATGGTCAGTATAATTTTGTCGACACCTATTTCCACTGCTTTTTCAATAAACCACTCAAGCCGGTCGGTGCTCTTGGTGGGAGCGATGGCAATAGTGATGTGCCATGGGCGTGGCGTCATCACCCTCTGTGCGTCAATCTTGAACCGGCATTTGTCTGCATTTGCGTCCGTGATGACGGCGTCATAGAAAACGCCCTTGCCGTCGGTGATCGTGATCGTGTCGCCATTTTTCTTTCGCAGCACTTTCACACAATGCCGCGACTCTTCGGCGTCGAGCACGGCAGCAGTTGCGTCGGGCTGATAGAATACGATCACTTCAGGCGTAATCTTGGTGTAGCCGGTCAACCAATGCGATGTAGTTGTTTATGGCATCATCTTTTGTGATGCCTTTCTTTTCTTCCCAAGCATCATACTTGGCAATAGCCTTGAAGTCGAAGCCACCGGGGCGCTCGGCGGTTACGTCTCCTTCGGTTGCCTGTTTAAAAAGCGCGTACAGTTCCAGCAGTTCTTCGTTGCTTGGGCGCTTTGTAAGGGTTTTGGATTTTGCGACGGCGGCTTCAAATTTTTCGGTGAGTTCCATAAGCATGAAATAGAAAAGGCTGAAGTTAGCCTTCAGCCTTTAATTTACAAATCTTGTGTCGAACTTATCGCTTGCTGATCTCTACATACGGCTTGAGGTTGCTGCCAGTGTATATCTGGCGCGGCCTGCCTATAGGCTCTTTGTTTTCGCGCATCTCCTTCCATTGTGCGATCCAGCCGGGCATGCGGCCCATGGCAAACATGACTGTAAAGAGATCGACGGGTATGCCGAGTGCGCGGTAGATAATGCCGGAGTAGAAGTCTACGTTGGGGTAAAGTTTGCGTTCAACGAAGTAAGGATCTTTCAGCGCCACTTCTTCCAGGCGCTTCGCGATGTCGAGCACCGGGTCGTTTACTCCCAGTTTGTTCAGCACGTCGTCGGCAGCTTTCTTTATGATCTTCGCGCGCGGGTCGAAATTTTTGTATACACGGTGACCGAATCCCATGAGGCGGAAAGGGTCATTCTTGTCCTTCGCTTTCTCAATCCACTTGTCGGTGTTGCCGCCATCGTTTTTGATATTCTCCAGCATCACGATCACCTCCTGGTTGGCGCCGCCATGCAGCGGGCCCCACAGCGCGTTGATACCAGCCGATATGGATGAATAGATGCTTGCCTTGGAGGAGCCCACCATGCGCACGGTGCTGGTCGAGCAGTTCTGTTCGTGGTCGGCATGTACGATGAGCAGGAGGTTCAGCGCCGCCACCGCGTCGGGATCGACTTCATACGGTTCGCAGGGGACAGCGAACATCATCTGCAGGAAGTTCGCACAGTACGTCAGATCGTTCTGCGGATACACGAACGGCTGCCCGATCGACTTCTTGAAGCTATAAGCTGCGATTGTCGGCAGCTTGGCCAGCAGCCGGTGGATCGAGATCTCGACCTGCCGCGGATCGCCCGGGTCGAGCGAATCCTGGTAGAA
>JAAURZ010000321.1 GCA_012031955.1 Bacteroidia bacterium | reverse complement strand
AACTGTGGTATGTGTTGAAAGACTTGCCCGTGGAATTCATTGCCTCGCGATTCGACGTGCGGCATGCGATGGTGGAAGGCTACCAGTCGTGGGTAAATGATTTCAGATTGGTCGCTCCATACATCCGCACGCTTGATTTCAAAGACTTTAGATGGACGGCTGACGGGCAAATCCAGAACGTGCCATTAGGGCAGGGACAGGTCGATTTTAACGCATACGCTAAAATGTTGAAACAATATGGCGTGACCGCCCCGGTTACGATCCATTGCGAATATGATTTGGGTGGCGCCCAGGATGGACGAAAAGACATTAAACTGCAGCCGCAGCAAATACTCCATGCAATAAAAAAGGACCTTGTATTTCTTCGCGGAATTCTGGAATCGAAATAATTCGAAAACGGATAGGGGTGATATTAGCGTCAGTTGTCAAAGGGGCAAAACTGATTCAAATAGGTATGAAAAAACAGATTCAAACCCTTCTATTGCTTGCCGTGTTGCTTCCGGCGGGCATTTCCGTCGCACAAGATTATCCGCAACAGAGCGAGATACACACGATTTTTAAACGCCATCGCCCATCGGGCGGCTACGGCGCGATCAGCAATAAGTTTTCGACCATCAATGGCGACTACGCCAACCTGGTAGAGGTGTACGGCGGATGGTATGTCAACAAAAGATTCCTGCTGGGTATTGGCGCTGCAGCCACTACCAACGACATACGCGTGCCGGAGGAATACAGTACGTTGCCCGGCGTGCCCATGAGTTACGAGTATGGCCAGGTAGGCATGATGACCGAGTATGTGCTGGGTACTAACCGGGCTTTTCACTTAGTGTTTCAACTATTTTCCGGTGCAGGTTTCACTGTGCAATATCAGCGACGTGATTGGCATGACGATTTTGACGACTTTGACTATGCCAATGACGAGAACTGGTTTTTTGTAGCCGAGCCCGGTGTGCAACTCGAAATGAACCTGTTTCGATGGCTTCGGTTTAGCCCCGGCGTATCTTACCGCGCGGCATTCGGAAGCGATGCCGAAGGCCTGACTGACACAGATCTCAGCAACATTTCGTACAATGTGACGCTTAAATTCGGTAAGTTCTAGGTGTCCTTTGAAGTCGCGACAAGAGGAGTGACCATGCGGTCATTCCTTTTTTTTATTCTTAGAATTCGTCGAAGTCGCCCTCGCGTCGTTCGTCGCGTTGGTTTTCATCGCCGTTCTTTTGCTTTTTTTGGTTGAGCCGGTACGAAAAAGTAAGGAGCATTTGCCGCGATCTCCATTGAAAGACCGACCGAGAGTAGTATTCATCCGTTTCGGTTATCGACCTGCGTTTGCGTGAGTTCATTAAGTCGCGAACACTAAACGTAACTGTACCCTTTCCCTTTAGGACGTCTTTGGAAAGCCCCAGGTCAATTGAATACATCGACAACGTTTTGCCTTGCGGTGTAACCCTTGGCGCCCGGTAGTTGGCACCCAATTGGAAATCGAAGAGTTTGGCGATGGTCATTTTGGAAGTGACGCGACTGTTCCAGGTGTACGTGTCGCTTGAAAGCACTTCGTCATTGTATTTGCCAGCGTTGACGGCACGATAGAAATTAGCGCTGCCGTTCAGACGCACCAGCCGCCCACTGTATAGTTGAGATTAAATTCCAAACCATAGGCGTTTTCGGTAGCTAGGTTGATCGGGAAAATCTTCGTAATGCCTGTTTCTTCATCCACTTCGGTGATGCGTTGAAACACACCGGTTCGGTAGCGGTAGTAGGCACTCGAAAGCAGCGAGCCATTCTCCCAGTTCAGCAGGTAGCCAGCCTCCGTGGAGTGCGTATACTCCGGGTTTAAGTTGGGGTTGCCGGTAAACAAGACACGCGAGTCGCTGAAGTTGGAGAAGGGAATGAGTTCGCGGAAGCCTGGCCTGCTGAGACGGTAGCTGTAGCTAAGCTGTATGGTCTTGTCTTGGGTGATTTTATATGCGAGATGCACGCTCGGAAAGATATTGAAATACGTGCGGTGGTTAACTTCATTTGAACGTGTCAATTCTGTTTTGATGTCTGAATACTCGCCGCGCACGCCACCCTGCGCAGAAAACTTGGCGAATTCCTTCCCAACGATCAGGTATGCCGCGTGTATCCTCTCGGTGTAAACGAGATTGTTGTCAAAGTTGCTCACTGTTTGCCATTCGCTATCTGCGTTCAGTTGTTCCACCAGAAAGTTATTGTCAATTATGCGGTTGGTACTCTTGATGCCTGCTTCGAATTTACCCTTATTGTCGGCGCCGAACGGGTGAACATAGTCGGACTGAAACAAGATATTTTGTTCATCTTCAGTGTTACTCGAGCGCTGTATTCCAACGGAATCGATGCTCATAGTATGTTGTCTGAAATCTGATCGTTCGGTTTCATCATTATTCATGTACTTGAAATCGAAAGTCAGGAGCCTGTCCTTCTTATCCTTGAATTCCTTTCGGTAGTTGAGCGCGAGCTCTACGTTATCTTCGGGTTCACGTTCCCTGTCGGTGCGTGTGACCGTCTCTATCACGCTGCCGAACTCGTCGATGTCCAGATACTCATACGTGGATTTGTTCAGTCCTGCGGAACTGCGGTACACCACAGATCCTGTTATTGTATTGTAGTCGTTTAAGAAGTAGTCCATCCCAACCATCAGGTTATGGGATTTGTCGCTCCTTGTTCTATCGCTTGTCTGTTCATAACGAAATGTAGTATCGGCGCTGGCGAAGTCCTGAAATGAGCTGCCCTTACCGGGGTTCGACCGGTAGTTGAATCCATAGTTGGCAAACAGGTTTGTTTTGTTGTTTCTGAAATTCAGATTGAACGACGCACCATAGTTTGCAGGATACCCTGTGTTTACAGTGAATGTGCCGTTAACGCCTTGCGTAGTATTCTTCTTGAGAATGATGTTGATAATGCCGACCTCGCCCTCGGCGTCGTAACGTGCAGATGGATTTGTGATCACTTCAATGCTTTCGATCATACTTCCCTGTAGCTGTCGCAGCGCATCATTGCTGCTGATACCTACGAGTCCTGAAGGTTTTCCATTTATAAGAATGCGCACATTTTGGCTGCCCCTCAAACTCACATTCCCATCGATGTCGACGGCGACAGACGGAACGTTGTCCAGGATGTCGGCGGCATTAGCACCGATGTTGCTTAAGTCCTGACCGATATTAAAAACACGCTTATCGAGCTGCAGTTGCATCTGGCTTTTCTCGCCCTTAACCACAATCTCGTCCAGAACCTGGGAGCTTGGCGTCAGTACAATCGTCCCCAGGTCAAGATTGTCTGAGAGCTGTATTTCTGATATGATCTTTTCTTCGTACGAAGGAATGTCACTTTAAGATAATAGTGTCCGGGTGTGGCAGAGAACTTGAACTGCCCATCGCCGTCCGACACTGCTCCGCCTACTAGTGTTGAATCGGTTGCTTGGTATAATGCAGTGTTGGCAAAGGGAACACGATTCCCCTGATCGTCTGCCACAATACCTGAAATCGTGTATGACGTCTGGGCCAGAGCGGCCTGTGAAATTATAAAGGCACCAAATACAAATAGTATGTTTCTCACAATCAAGTACGGATATCTCAAAATAATAGCAAATATGGCAAATTGGATTGACGTTAAGGCCAGCTTCTCATACGATTGGAGAATAACCACTGTGAGGTGTAGAATGTTAATGTAACGGCCGCACCTGATGTGAGGGCATCTATTGGGGGAAATTTGCATTTGGGTCATTTTTTCGCACTTGCGGTGGGGCATCGACGTATCAGAAAGTTGTTGGGCACTGAACCGAGTGGTGTATGTCGCGGAATGTCGCGATTTGAAGCGGGATTTCGCCAAAGGCCAGCGCTTGTCACAGTTACTGGCATTTAAGTTCTTGAGAAGCAACCGACAGTTGTGCAGCTTCACTTGGACTCGAAATTGACAGCGTGCCTTCAAATGCAATAACTTATGAAGGTATCAGTTCCAGAAACCGTCTCGCAGATTTGTAGTTCGTTTGTTGAAACACATTCGCTCATGACCGGCCTGTTCGCTGGTCATTCTTTCGCGGTAATGACAATCTTTTCAGTAAGCGCGGTCATCGCATGCATCGTTGGGGTAATTTTAATCGGGTGGGCCCTTTGGCGGCTGACACTACGGAGGTTGCTCATCATGCAACGACAAAAACATTGGCAGGAGGCAGCACATTATCTCCATCAACGCGAGTTGTTTTCCATCCTGTCGCAACAGTTACACAAGCCATTTTCAAAGATGGTGGAGTCTTTAACCGACGTTCTTACGGGCGACTTTCT
>JAAURZ010000320.1 GCA_012031955.1 Bacteroidia bacterium | reverse complement strand
ATGCGGTTGCCATACCGTCCTATAACCGCGCCGAAAAAAGGATTGCTGCGCACATACGCCGAAAGATCTTCATATCCCAACACCACATCTTCCAATTCGCCATGCGTCGGGCACGTGCAGCGAAACGATAATGCCGCCATAGTTCATGACTTTGAGCGTCATGTTGTGCCGGTTGCTCAAGGTGTACAACCGTACCTCTTTACCATCGGGCAGATATCCGAACGATGCTGGCTTCGACATGCAACTGGAATGATGTGGAACTATTTCTTATTGACTGCCAACCGCTGCTGCCATTTCCAGGCGGATCGCATCATGTCTTCCTCATTCAATTCGGTCTTCCAATTCAATTCACGATTGGCTACCGACGTGTCGGCATAAATTTTCTCCACGTCGCCGGGCCTGCGGTCCACGAACTGATAGTTCAGCTTCAGGTTGTTTACGCGCTGGAAGGTTTTGATGAGCTCCAGCACAGTCAGTCCCTTGCCGGTGCCAAGATTGAAATACTCGTAGTTGCTTTTTTGTTTGCCATCTTCCAGCCGCTTCACGGCCGCCACATGCGCGCGCGCAAGATCGCCCACGTGGATGTAGTCGCGCACTGCAGTGCCGTCGGCGGTGTCGTAGTCTTTGCCGAACACGCTCAACACAGGGCGAACACCCGCGGCCGTCTGTGTGATGAATGGCACGAGGTTGCTGGGAATGCCAAGCGGCAATTCGCCAATGAGCGCCGACGCGTGCGCGCCCACCGGGTTGAAGTAGCGAAGCGAAATCGCCTTCAATGCTTTGTTTACGTGACACGTGTCGCGCAGCATCTCTTCACCAATTTGCTTGGTATTCCCGTAAGGCGACTCCGCCGGTTTGAATGGCGTGGCTTCCGTTACGGGCAGTTTGTCGGGCTGGCCGTACACCGTGCATGACGACGAAAACACCAGGTTCCCGATACCGTGTTCCAACATGGCCTCGGTGAGGAAGATGAGTGAGAACAGGTTGTTGCGATAATATTTCAGCGGCTTCTCCACCGACTCGCCCACCGCCTTGCTTGCCGCAAAGTGTATGATCGAGGTAATGTCTTTGTTTTCTTTGAAAATGCGCTTCACGTTTTCTTCCACACTGATGTCGAGTTTGTAAAGCGGGACGCGCCGGCCCGAGATTTTTTCAATGCCATCCAATACACTCTCTTCGGAATTGGAGAGGTCGTCGACAATGATTGGAGAATAGCCGGCCGCAATCAGTTCAACTACGGTGTGTGATCCTATGAACCCGGTGCCGCCGGTGACGAGAATTTTACTCATGCGCTGTTGGTGATTAAGAGTTTATAACTGGCCACTAAAATAGAGCGCGTCATTCAAATGCGCACAGCGATTCGATAAATTAATCTTCACAAAAAGACGAAAAGGCGCGACGCGTTCGCGCATCTATTGTCTACTTCCGTATCTCCACCAGCGTTTTGTCGTAGAGCGCCTGGTGCATTTTGGCGGAGTTTATCAACCGGCATTTTGATGATTTTGCGGTCGTAGGTCATAAGTCCATTAATTTCCACCTCCACGTCTGTGGTTTGTGTAAAGATTGCCGCCGACAGCCCCAGTTTGATCATTTCCGTAAGCCGCGGTATAAACGACTCATATTTAATAAGAAGGTCTTCCTGCGTGCGGAAGCTCTGATAGCCCCAGTTGTCTTTTTGCTGCCAGGTATGACCGATGATGGGCAACCCGAGGCCGCCGTACTCGCCAAGCACAAGGGCCTGGTTTTTGCCGAACAGATCCGGTCGCGGAATTGCGGGATCAGGATAGTTGTGCAGGTCGAGTATGTGGCCTGTTTCGTAAAAGTTGCCGCCGCTCGCGCTGTTCACAAGGCGCGACGGGTCGTGCTCCAATGTCCATTTGGTGATTTCTTCGGTCTTGAACTGGCCCCAACCTTCGTTGAAGGGCACCCAGACCACGATGCAAGGCGCATTGTACAAGGCATCGATAATGGCCTGCCACTCGGTTTTATATATCGATTCAGATTCGGGTGTTCTGAATTTGTCGGTGGCCACGCCAAGGATTCCGGGTCGCGAATCCCACCGGTTGCCCATGTCGCCGCTGGGCATGTCTTGCCACACCAGCATGCCGAGCTTGTCGCAATGGTAGTACCAGCGCGCCGGTTCCACCTTTACGTGCTTGCGAATCATGTTGAAACCCATTTGCCTCGTTTTCTCAATGTCGAAACGCAAGGCCTCGTCAGTAGGCGCAGTGTACAAACCGTCGGGCCACCACCCCTGGTCGAGTGGACCATATTGAAAAACGAACTCATCGTTGAGCACCATGCGGCGGATGTTGTTTTGATCCAAGGTCACAGCGATTTTGCGCATGCCGAAATAGCTCGTTACTTCGTCCACCGGTTTTCCCTTTCGCAGCAGCGTCAGTTTCAAGTCATACAAGAAAGGATCGGACGGCGACCATAATTTGGGTTGAGTAATATCGAGCGTCAGCTCGCTGCCTGCCGACGCTGCCTGCGCCACCTGTGTTGTGCCATCCCACGCAGTGGCCCTGAGCACGTCGCCGGGCTGCAGGTTCTTCACCACCGGCGCAATCCGCAATTGTTTGGTGTCCACGTCGGGCACTGCGTGAAAGGACTGCACGTAAGTTGTGGGAACTGCCTCGAGCCACACAGTCTGCCAGATTCCGGTTACGGATGTATACCAGATACTATGCGGTATCACCACTTGGCTTCCCGGGGCTGCGGACCATGTCGGTAGGATCCCACACGCGAATGAGCAAATTCAGCGCGCCTTTCTTAACATACTGGGTAACGTCGAACGAGAACGGATCATAACCACCCTTGTGTGTGCCCACGCGCGCGCCGTCTATAAACACATCGCACTGCCAGTCGACCGCGCCAAAGTGAAGCAGCACTTGCTTCTTCCTGAACGTGGACGGCAGTGTCACTTTGCGATTGTACCAAAGCTCGTAGCCGCTGCCAACTTCTTTGCCTACGCCCGACAACGCCGACTCCACCGGGTACGGCACAATGATTTTGCCGTCATACTTCTCCGGCGCCTGGGCTTCCTTCGGCAATATCGCATAGTCCCACGGTCCGTTCAGATTCAGCCACGTGTCGCGCGCCATCTGCGGGCGCGGGTATTCGGGAAGGGGATGTTCTCCGTTTACATCTGCAGACCACGGTGTGGCGATCTGGTTTTCATTCGCACCGGTGGGGCCGACTTGCGCCTGCACAACAAGCGACACACAAAACAAGGCCAGCGTTAAAACGAGTTTCTGCATGGTAGTGGAGCTTCTAATCTTTTCTACAGTGAATCATGAGGAGTGAAAGTACGATTTCATCATCAGCCTGCAAAACCTTATCGTTTTGGAAAGTTGCTAAAACGGCGTTAACATTAATCGCAAAAGCGACGAACAAATGCGCGAAATTCCGACAAGGGCATTCTCATACCCGATCACAGTGGCGGATGCCGACATTGATGAGCTTGGTCATGTAAACAATGTGGTGTACCTGCGCTGGGTGCAAGACGCAGCAGCCGCTCATTGGGATGCTGTGGCTACCGCACAAGTGAAATCGATACACCGGTGGGTGGTGCTGCGTCACGAAATTGATTACAAGGCCCCCGCTTTCGGCAATGAGCAACTGACGGCGCACACGTGGGTGGAGAATTACAATGGCGCCCGCTCGCAGCGACGGGTGTTGATCTTTCGCGACGACACGGTGCTGGCCGCAGCCCTTACAACCTGGTGCCTGCTCGATGCCGGCACGATGCGCCCCAAAAGGGTGCAGTCTGATATTCAACAACTTTTTCTTCCGTCGGATTAGAAAAGGCACCGGCCCCAGCCCTGCAAAACACCCCCAACCCCAATTGCCGGGAACCGGTACCTAATTTTTTCATCACGACACTTCTTGCACTTCAATCCTTGGTGGAATCAATTTGTACACAACGGGTGTCACAATGCGCGACAGCAGCGTGGAGCTTATCAACCCGCCGATGAGCACAATTGCCAGCGGCGATATGAGCGGGTTCACCGACAATGCAATGGGCAGCAACCCGCCAATAGCAGTGAGTGAGGTAAGCACGATGGGAAGAAATCTCACCTCACCCGCTTCGCGCACGGCATCGTCTACCGATTTGCCTTGCTGACGTAATTGGTTGGTAAAGTCGACCAAAAGGATAGAATTTTTCACTTCCACGCCGGCCAACGCGATTAGCCCGATAATGGCTACGAACGAAAGCGGGTTGCCGGTGATCCACAATCCGAGCACGGCGCCCACGACGCCAAGTGGAATCACACTCAACACGATGAGCATGCTCTT
>JAAURZ010000319.1 GCA_012031955.1 Bacteroidia bacterium | reverse complement strand
AGGCTACATGCACTCTTGAGCACCGTCATGGCCCTTGACGCATTGCTGCGTGGTTGTCGTCTGTCTCGTGGGAGCCCGTAGGGGTCAGTAATACTGCCCTGCTCAGCGGGGCAGCACTGGGAACCGGCATCCGCCGCCATTGTCCCACCGTAGCTGCGCCACACTATCCCTGTATTCGACAGGGCATCTGTCGACATGGCACTATGATGAAACGTTTTGGCAGTCTAGACAATTTAACATTCTGGTTTGCGGCCCACAGGCTTTATCAAACCATCGAGCGTCCGCAGCACATGATTATGCGCGTAGCAGTGGGCATTCACGGCACCGACATTGCAGCCGCTATTGAAACCTACAACCTGATGTCGGAGAAATGGTTTACCCATGCCACTCCAACCCTCTTCAACGCCGGCACGCCACGCCCGCAGTTGTCTTCATGCTTCCTGTTGAGCATGAAGGACGACAGCATCGACGGCATCTATGATACGCTGAAGAACTGTGCGAAAATATCACAGTCGGCCGGTGGCATCGGTTTGAGCATCCACAACATACGCGCAAAGGGTTCTTATATTAAGGGAACCGGCGGCACCTCCAATGGAATCGTGCCCATGCTGCGCAACTTCGACATGACAGCACGTTATGTAGACCAGGGTGGCGGCAAGCGCAAAGGCAGCTTCGCCATCTACCTCGAACCATGGCATGCCGACATTTTCGAGTTCCTCGATCTGAAGAAAAACCACGGCAAGGAAGAATTGCGTGCGCGCGATTTATTTTACGCCATGTGGATATCCGACCTGTTCATGAAGCGCGTGGAGAACAACGAAATGTGGTCACTCTTCTGCCCCAACGAAGCGCCCGGCCTGGCCGATTGCTATGGCGAAGAGTTCGAACGCCTGTACGAAAAATACGAACGGGAAGAAAAGTATCGCAAGCAGGTGAAAGCGCAAGACCTGTGGTTTGAAATTCTCGAATCACAAATTGAAACCGGCACGCCTTATATTCTTTACAAGGACGCAGCGAATAAAAAATCGAACCAGAAAAACCTGGGTACGATACGCTCCAGCAACCTGTGTACGGAAATTATCGAGTACACATCGCCCGACGAAATCGCGGTGTGTAACCTGGCCTCCATCGCATTGCCCAAGTTTGTAGGCGAAGACGGCTTGTTCGACCACAAGCGCTTGTACGAGATCACCAAAGTGATCACCCGCAACCTGAACAAAGTGATCGACGTCAACTTCTACCCGGTGGAAGCAGCGCGTCGTTCCAACATGCGCCACCGCCCTATCGGCATTGGCGTGCAAGGGCTGGCAGACGCATTCATCCTCATGCGCATGCCTTTCGATTCGGACGAAGCCAAGCGCCTCAATGAAGATATCTTCGAAACCATTTACTTCGGCGCCATGGAAGCTTCTATGGAGCTGGCGAAAGTGAATGGCGCCTACGAAACATTCAAAGGATCGCCTGTATCAAAAGGCATCTTCCAGTTCGACATGTGGGGTGTTACGCCACAAAGCGGCCGCTGGAACTGGGAGCAACTGAAACAGGAAGTGAAGAAAAATGGTGTGCGCAATTCGTTGTTGCTGGCACCGATGCCTACCGCATCCACCTCGCAGATACTCGGTAACAACGAGTGCTTCGAGCCTTACACTTCCAACATCTATACACGCCGTACCTTGTCGGGCGAGTTCATCGTGGTGAACAAACACCTGATGCGCGACCTGATGGAAATCGGCCTCTGGAATGAAACGATGCGCCAGAAACTGATCTCTACCAACGGCTCTGTGCAGTCCATCCCGGAGGTCCCTCAAAACCTGAAAGATATTTATAAAACAGTTTGGGAGATTTCGCAGAAAGTGATTATCGATATGTCGGCCGACCGCGGTGCATATATCTGCCAGTCGCAAAGCCTCAACGTACACCTTACCAATCCAAACTTTGGCAAGCTTACGTCCATGCATTTCTATGCGTGGAAAAAGGATTGAAAACCGGTATGTACTACCTGCGCACCACGGCTGCCGCAGACGCCATCAAGTTTACGCTCGACAAGTCGGCGCTGGCGCAGCCTGACGAAGCAACCGCGAAGGTGGCCAAGCCCGTGGCAGAAGCAGTAACTGTGGACGAAAACCAGCAGTCTATCCGTTATGAAGAAGTGGGCGACGAGTACGACCAGAAGCGCGCCGACATGGCATGCTCGCTCGACAACCCCGACGCATGCGAAGCTTGCGGAAGTTAAAGTTTATTGTGTATAAAAGAGTGAGAAAAGCCCGGCCGGACAGCCGGGGCTTTTTTCTATATCGGCGCATCATTCTAAAATCATTTGCGACCCCTTGGGGTAACGCACAGCATAAGCCAGCTTGATCTTTTCGGTTTTCCCGGCGGCAATGGTCTTGCGCCATTTCACCGCGCCAGTCAGCTCGTTAAAATCGCCTTTGGAATCCTCCAACTTTGTGACATCTATATCCTTGTCAGTTGTGATCGGTACCTGGTCTTCAATTACAATCGAGACCGGCAGCGCCTTCTTGTTCCGCACCTGTATGTCGTACGCAAACACGGCCTTCTGATTGCTGCCGATAAATTGCCGCGACGACACATCCCGAACTTTTTCGCGCGTGACCAATACATTCGCATCACGCCCCAGCGACAACGTGAGTGTATCGCTCGTGTTCCTTGTATCGAGTATCGATTTACCAATGAACTTGCCCTCAAAAAACAAACTCGCCTCACCTTCCATAAAATTGTAAGTGTCCCAATCGAGCACCTTCGCTGTCAGGAAGGCATCATCATCGAGTTTGGGAGCACAATAATATTCATATATCGCTTTCAAGTCGTAGGCAACCATTTCTGTTGTTCGCAGTTCGCCATCAGATTTGACGGTAATCGGCTCATCGATGGTGTATTCAACGTTAGTCTGGCGGACCACCTCCGTCGCCGCAATGATCGACTCTCCTTCGACAGTGACGCAGCCCCCCTGATCTGTACACCTGCCGCCCTCCTCTGAAGTGCATTGCCATAGCCTGTCACCACCACTTCATTTAACTGGGTCACATCCTCCGCCAACGTCACGTCCAGGTTGGGCCTGCCTTGCACGCCAACCTCGGTGGCGTTATAACCGATGTACGAAAACACCAACGTCTGTGCGTCGGACGTAAGCGGTATACTGTAAAAGCCATTTACGTCCGTCACCGTTCCTACCGTAGCACCCTTGATGAGCACGTTAACACCAGGCAGCGGTTCACCATTCGCCGACATAACACGTCCGTGCACATAGTTGCCGGCGCCCGGTTGAACAGGCGAGCTGGCACCGTAAATTCCTGATATGTGGTTGTTGAATCCCAAATACCAGGGTTTAAGTATCGGGCGCGAACCACCTTGTGAGGGATCGGCCGATGAAATAGTAAGTTGCACCTGGTTCCAGTCTTCGCCGCTGTGCTGGTTCACATTAGCTTTATACGTGATGCTGACCGGCGACCGAATATCTTTAGCACGAATGTCGTACGACGGAAACCAGCTTGCTTCCTGCACCAGGTACTTCACCTCGATCGGAATGGTACCGGCCTGTTTCGACGACACTTTGATTACAATCTCGCCGGTCGGTTTGCTCCGCTGGCCGCTTACTGCCGCGAGCTGCGCTTCAATTTTTCCAAGCGCTTCATTATACTGCCTTATTTTTCTGTCGGCCTGCAGTTGCAGTTGCTTGATCTCCTGAAGTCGCTGCCTGAAATAATCCATTGCCACCTTCAATTCCTGAATATCGACGCCGCGCTCGGCGCCGCCGATGGACTTGTTTGTTTTGAGGATGGTTTCTTCTTCCTGGTATACCGATTCTTCGGCTTTTTGTTCGGCTACGAGCGCGAGTATGCGACGTCGCTCAACTTCGAGTGTGGCTATCTGTTCCGGCTTCTTCGTCTCATCCATGTAGTTTATATGAAAGGACACCGAAAGAATTTTAGCCGAAGGCGGCGCATCCACCTGGATGCTCGGCTCCTGCACCGAGGGTGCCATGCCGGTGAGCTTCAGCAACGTTGTGCCCGGGGTAAGCGCCACTTTTGCGTGGCGCGTTACCTGCGCGCCTTTCAGGAATACCGTTACTTGTTTGATCTCGGAACTTATGTCCTTTTCTGTTTCCTGGGCGAATAGCCTGCCGGTGCAAACGACCAGCACGAGGAAGGCGGTAGTGATGAGTCTCATAGTCTTGCTGTTTAGTTACGAGGCTATGATGCATCGCGTCTGGCGATTCCATAATGCCGGCTATGCTTTTTAACGGCTTCTCAACAACAGTGCAGGGTTCATGTGTCTGCCTCGC
>JAAURZ010000318.1 GCA_012031955.1 Bacteroidia bacterium | reverse complement strand
CCAATAGCGGCGACGGGCATAAGCGGGCGAGCGCATTTCGCAGTCGTCGAGATATTGTTCCAGCAAGTCGCCACACACATCTTCTTTCAGATCGTCGCGCAGAAACCATCGCAGCAGCCGGGTTGCCTGGCGCGGTGGTTCAAACGCTTGCGGGTTTTGCCGGTTCATGCTGTGGTCAGTTGAAGTTTATTTTTCCCGCAAAGGCCGGGTATTGCTTCCAAAGAGAGACCTTGAAGTCCTTTGACTCGCGGAGCACGCGTTTGCCCAGTGCAGTAATGGTGAATATGCGCTTGCGCCGGTCGCCGCGACGTGTGGTGGCGGATTTCATTTCGGATTTCAGAAAGCCTTTTGTTTCGAGCCGGTCGAGTGTGGAGTGCACCGCGCCGATGGAAATCTGGCGGCCGGTCTGTGACTCGAAAGTCTGGGCGATGCGAAAAGCGTACGATTCCCCGTCGCCCAAAATACCCACGATCAACATTATTACTTCCTCAAAATCACCGATGCGTGTTTCAATCATAGCTGTTCATGTGTTAACAATTATTGAGAGTAGTCGCCTGAAAAGGACGCAGGAATTAACATCCCGGCGGGTGTCGTTCTCTTTATACTCCTTTCATTACTAAAATGTAGAATGAATGTACAGAACAAATACTTTCGTTCTACATTTTAGTAACAAAAATGACAAAAAGATTTTGGCGCGACTTGAGTGTAGCTACTTGGTGCCGGCGTAGTGTTGATAAAAAGGCCACGATGGTTTCGACGCCCAGCTCAAAGTTTTTGATGCCAAAATGCTCGTTGGGTGAGTGTATGGCATCGCTATCGAGGCCGAAGCCCATGAGCACGGTATCGAGGCCGAGTTCTTTTTTGAAAAGGGCTACAATCGGTATGCTGCCTCCGTCGCGGCTCGGTATTGGCTTCTTGCCCCACACCTGCTCGAAGGCCAGGCTGGCTGCGCCATACGCGTCCGAATCGGTGGGTGTTACGGCGGGTTCTCCACCATGGTGGGCTATCACTTTTACCATCACGCAAGGAGGCGCGATGCGCTGCATGTGCTGCGTGAACAACGCCGTTATCTCCTTGCTGCTCTGGTTGGGCACAAGCCGCATCGATATTTTAGCGTGGGCTTTCGACGGCAGCACGGTTTTGGCGCCTTCGCCGGTGTATCCACCCCAGATGCCGTTTACATCGAGCGTGGGCCGGATGCCGGTGCGCTCAAGTGTGGTATATCCCTCTTCACCTTTTATTTCGTCGATGCCCAATTCTTTCTTGTAATCCGCGAGATCGAAGGGTGCGCGATTGAGAGCCTCGCGCTCGGCCGTTGAAAGTTGAGCCACTTTGTCGTAGAAGCCGGGAATGGTGATGTGTCCCTTTTCGTCGATGAGTGAATCGATCATGGAGCACAACACATTGACAGGGTTTGCCACGGCGCCACCGTACACGCCGGAGTGCAAGTCGCGGTTGGGGCCTGTCACTTCCACTTCCATGTAGCTGAGGCCGCGTAGCCCGACGGTGATGGACGGATGCTGCAGCGAGATAATGGCGGTGTCTGAAATAAGAATGATGTCGGCGCTGAGCTTTTCCTTGTTCTCCTTTACGAATGTGCCGAGGTTGTCGGAACCTACCTCTTCTTCGCCTTCCACCATGAACTTAATGTTGCAGGGCAGCAGGTTGAGTTTCATCATTGTTTCGAAGGCCTTCACGTGCATGTACACCTGGCCCTTGTCGTCGCAGGCGCCGCGTGCGTAGATCTTGCCGTCTTTTACCACTGGCTCGAACGGACCGGAATTCCAGAGGTCAAGCGGATCGGGTGGTTGCACGTCGTAGTGCCCGTACACCAGCACGGTCGGCAACGCTGGGTCAATTTTCTTTTCGGCAAATACGATGGGGTGCCCTTTGGTTTCGCACATCTCCACGGTGTCGACGCCCGCTGCTCTGAGTTTTTGCGCCAGGAAATCCGCCGCTTTGCGAACGTCACCTTTATGGCGACTGTCTGCACTGATGGACGGTATACGAAGCCAGTCAAAAAGTTCGGCGAGAAATCGCTCTTGATTTGAAAGAATATATTCTTTGACCATGGGGTTTAAATTTAAGTGCCGCAAAATAGTGGTTCAATATTGCCGCGCCAACTGCTTGCCGCATAAATACATCAATGGTGTATGGCGCCCGTGTTAAGTGGCCGCATCATGATAATAGCCGATCAGCGTTTCCTTCACCGTAAATTGTTCGCAACGGGCATCAAATTCAGCGTAGTGTTTTGCATTCGATGAAAGAAAAGCGTCGTATGCCTCGCGGTTGCGCCATTTGTCGATGGTGACGTAGGTGTTGGGTTTGTCTTCGGAACGGTAGAATTCCGTGCCGAGGTAGTGATCGCTTTGCGCAAAGAATTGCGCCCACGTGCCGTCGGAACGGTACCACGAAAGAAACGCTTGCTCAAGGTGCGGATGGATTTGATATTCCCACAGGATAACGACCATCAGAATCCGTCGTCTTCGGTCTTCTTCTCGTCGGCTTTCTTCTTGGTAGCCGTGGACCCGTCGCTGAGGCTGTACGGCACTTCAATACCGTAGTATTCCTTGCGGAAGCGGTTGATGAAAGCTAGGGTCTCGTCGTCGCTGCCGGGCACGAAGGCGATCTCACCGATCTTTGCCTTGCCGGCGTTTGTCTTCTTGGATATGATGGCGTTGAATTCGGAATTGGACGAGTGTACCAGCAGCCTACTGCCCTCCATCCCGAAGTAGTACCAGGATTCGGGCGACGCCTTGATAAAGACATTGAATATCTGACCGCCGTCTTCGGTGCGTTTTATCTCCATGAAACCTTCAAACGCACCGTTGATGTCGTTGCGCAGGATGTTGGACACGCCGAGGTTGCCTTCGCTGTAGAATGCTTTGCGCTCGTGCGACCACTTGAGGCTCACGTTGGAAAAACACGACCGGCTGCGCCATGGGGCCAAGGGTACCCAGGGAAACGTAGCCTTGCAAGCTGCGCTGCTCAAAGTCTTTGACGGCGCGTTCGCCAAGAATGTCGGCAATCTTATACAGTAATTCTGTCTGATCGCCAAGTCCCTCTTCGGCACCTTCGTTCTTGATGACCTCCATAATATCTCTCGCCATGATTTCGAACGCCATCGTGGGCACGCTTGAATTCATCATGATGAATGAATTAAGTCTGATCTCATTGGTTTCAAGATTTCCCGATCCGATTACGGACGCGGTGAGGCCGAAGTCTTTGGTGCCATTGAAGAGGCCGACGCCGCCCTCGAAGCGTACGTTGCTGTTGTTGTCGTTGTAGGCGAAGACTTTGCCCGACAACTTGGTGCCTGCGGCCTTTGCAAGGTCTTCGATCTTATATTCCTGCGATGCGGTATCGTAATGCAAAGTGCCGCTGGGGCTGAAAAAATCTTCGTCGTCTTCGCTCTTCTTGCTGCTCAGGAATGAAATGTATAGCGAATTGTCGGCCGACGAGAAGTGCAGGCCTGCATCCACCTTGCGACCATCTTCATCGATGGCGTTGTCAAAATCGATCAGCACGTCTTCTTCGTCGCCGGTTTGCTTGTACTGTATCCAGGTGTTGTAATTTTTGATCTTCTTGATGTCGAGCTTCACGAAGCCATTGAGTTGCAACGCCGGCCGCGTGGCATACATGGTGATGTCTCCTTTGTAGAACATGCCCGCGCCGAGTATCATACCATCTTTGTCGGCCACCGATCCTACGCCAACCGTTTGCTGTGTGGCACCCGATGCACGTCGCTGCGACCTGCGTGAAGACTCCTCCTGCGAAATGGGTTCAAGGTGAAAGTCGGTCATCTTGATCGCGAATGTGTCGTTGAGAAAGCTCACATACTGATAGGTGGCATAGCCTGAAAATTCGTTTCTCGAAACGATGTCGACAACGCCCTCCGTAAGGCGATGATACCCGTTGAGGGTGTCGAGTATAATGGTGGTGTTTTTAAGCGTGCCTATTTTGGAGTTCTCAAGAATCAGCACCTCATTGTTTTCGGGTGTGATCTTGGCGTCGGCCACGATGATATAGGGGATGCCGCTCACTTTCAGTTCCTGGGTTTTCAGATCGTACTCTGCTTTTTCGGCGTTGAAGTTCAGCGAATCGAGCTCAGGTCTTGTGGTATAGAAATACGAATTTTCCAGCGGCACATCGGGGCTCTTGGTCATGGTGATCGTCTGCGATGTGAGGTCCCAGCGCGCGTTTGGAATGGAAGTTTTCATTTGCGCAAACGGGAACTCGATAGCGGCGACACCTTCAATTTCCGGGCTTATGTCGGCGTAGTTCTCATCCAGATCAAATTTCAGACGAATGTCGTCGCCATACATCAG
>JAAURZ010000317.1 GCA_012031955.1 Bacteroidia bacterium | reverse complement strand
TATGATAGCCCTGCCGATATGGCCCAAAGCCCGGCTGCTTGCGGAGCCAGTTGAAAAGCGTCCGTGTCTGCCGCACGAACGATCACCGCCATCTGCAATACCGCCGGGTCGGTGATACGGTGTCTCTTCACGATGTAGTCGAATGTGCAATGGTCGCCCTCGTGTGAATACTCTGCGCCGGGAATGTCGTAGGGTATGGCATCGAGTTCGCGCGCTTTTCAAACACCCTGTCTTTGGCGACATAAATGAACTCGGCCTCCTTGTCTACAAAGTTCTTGATGAGCCAGGGGCACGCAATGCGATCTATCTTGGGCCGGTCTCGGGTTATCCATTTCATAGCAAAGTGATCATAAGGGTTTTCCAAAATTGAATGATGTGCCGATGCCTTTGGCCAATGCTTTTTCATAAACAATAGCGGCTGCGGCCACGTCTTGCAATGCGGTGCCCGTGCTGTCAAATACGACTACTTCTTTGCGGAGCGTGCGACCCGGCTTTTTGCCTGCAATTACATCGCCCAGTTCCGCCTGTACGTGCGACAGCCCGACGCAACCTTGTTCGAGCGCGTAGTGAAAGTCGCCGATCGCTGCGCTTTGCTCCGTTATGTCGGCAATCAGTCTCGCAGATGCGATCAGGTGTGGGTCGATTTCAACCTTGTCGTCACTGTCGGCACCCACTGCTGCGATGAAGGTGCCTTCGCGCACGTCGTTCTTAAAGAGAAGCGGTTTTTTTGAAGGAGTACATGTAACGCAAATATCGCTGCGCCGTGCGCCGGTATGCAGGTCGGCTACGGGTTCAACAGTTACATTGAAGGATGCGGCCATATCGCGCGCGTAGTTTTCAGCTATTGCCCTGTCGGCGTCGTACGCATATACTTGCTTTACAGGGTGTGTGTGCATGAGGGCCTTCAATGAAATTCTTCCCTGGTTGCCGCAGCCGCAAATGGTTACAACACTGGAATCTTTGTTTGCAAGGTGACGCGCAGCCACGCCGGTAGCAGCTCCTGTGCGTATAAGTGTAATTTCCATGGAGTCGATTACAGCCAGCACCCGGCCGTTGCCGGCATCACACAATATCACCACACCCCTGAATAGTGGGCAGACCATTGATGCGCATGTTTCCCGGAAAATTTCCATTTGATTTTACCACGAAATAATACCGGCCCAAATGCATTGCGGCGGCCTTGATGTGAAACCCGCCGCCCGATACATGCATACCCAGCATCTTGGGAGGCATCGCCCTGCCTTCGGCACGTTCGCGAAAAGCCAATTCCACGGCATCTATGCATTCGCCGATCTCAAGCACGCCGGCCACGTCCGCGCGCGACAGCACCAATGTATCTTGAACTTCCATACAAAAACTTTTTGTGTGTCAATGTTATGTACATTCACCGTGGATGTATAGAACGGAAATTACTCTTTGGATATCCTTTACTTTTCAGAAATACCTTTACGGTATTGTGACGGTGTTTTGCCGGTGTGCTTCTTGAAGATGCGATTGAAGTGGCTTTGGTCCGAGAACCCGGTAAGGTATGCGATTTCAGCCAGCGGATGACGCGCGTCGCGCAGCAGTTGCTTGGCTTTCTCAATACGGAGTTTTCGAATGTATTCGCCAAAGGACAGGTCGTCGAAGTACTTTGAAAACTCGCGCGACAAATAGCTTGGGTGCACGTGAAGGCTTTGCGAGACTTGCTTCAGACTCAGTGTAAGGTTGGTGTCGATCTGATCCTGGATTGTTTCCTTGAGTTCCTTCGCCCACGCTGGCACCTTGCCTCGTTTTGATTTGAGGAATTTTTTGTAAACATCCAGCAGCATCCCTTCTATGGGATTCCGAGTGTGCTTCTCATTTTGAAGATGTGTTGCCCAACTGTATAAGGCGTCGTATATCATCATGCCCTTGTGGAGCAGTTCCTGGTCATTGTTGGTATTGTAAGCCAGCCCCGCAGAAATAGCCCAAAGACCCGACGATTGGCTGGCAAGATCGTGCCTGTCAGTGTCGGCGCCTCTCACGATAGCGGCCATTGTTTTCAAAGCGGCGTCGGTGAGTTGGTGCTTCTTGAGAATGAAGTCGAAGGTGCAAGCATCGCCATAGTGCGTGTACTCCACGCCGTGGATATCAAACGGAATGGCATCCATCAGTTTTGATTTCTCTACAACCTCATCGAAGGGGACGTAGAAAAATTCTGCCTCACGATCGACAAATCGCTTGATCAGCCATGGACATGCCAGGCGATCTATTTTTGGTTTTTCTCGTGTAATCCACTTCATATTTTCAAGTAACAGATACTGCCGGGAGTATGAATGGCAGGATCAGATCCGGTCTTGTTCATAAAGATCAAAGTTAGTCGTAAAAAGCTTCATTCTGTTTCCACTAACTAGCTTCATTCTGTTTCCACTAACTATTGGACTTGAACTTCAACGGTCATCTTTCGGCAAACTACTTCTTCAACTTTATCTTCGGAGTGGCATTGGCTTGCGGAAACTCCACGCTGATGTATGCCCTGGCCGTCCATGCTTCCATTGGGGTCGATGGCGTACGGCTTGTACTTGTCATTGTCGGACACCAGCATCAGTTCACCGCTTTCGCGCAGATAATTGAAAACGCGCTTGTACACGATGCCGTCTTGCCTTGTCACGAGTACGTAAGTGTTGCCGTCTTTAAGATCGGCAAGCCGGTCGAGCTTTTCACCAACCACGATGGTGCCCGACGCAAGAGGCAGCATGCTGTCGCCGCTTATTTCGAATGCCCTGAAATTTCCTTTGCCAAGAATGGGCAGCGTAAAGTGAGTCAACTCCTTTACATAGTCATCGTCAGGGAAACATTCTGGTATCCGGCAGCAGCTTTGATCGGAACAAGGGGAATAGCACTGTCGCCAACGGGGTGGTAGCGTTTTATTTTGGAAGCACCGCCACGCACGATTTCATCCAGGCTGATGCCCGCAAGGTCGGCCAACTGGGTCATGAACTTGTAGTTGGGTATGGCGCGTCCTTCTTCATAGGCGCCAATCGACGCTCTGGTGGTGCCCATTTTATCAGCGAGCGCGCCTGCGTCAGGCCAAGGGCTTTGCGGATTGATTTAAAGCTTTTCGCTGAATTGCATACACCATAAGGTTAGCCACTAGGATTATGTTGCTCAAACATTGTAAAAATACACATTCTTGTTAAAATACTAAAATTATTAGCATTTAGATTGCTAATTAAGTTAGCAAAAGCCTACATTTGAGCCCCACCTCTTTGCAATATGAGCGCGCGACCTAATGACCATATAATAAAGAGTCTGCAGTCGGATATACTCCGCATGCAGGGGTTCAGGTGCGTAAACAGTCCGGCGCTGGATGCGAACCTCGGCCCTATGCGTACGGCATTTCCCAACGCCACTTTTCCGCTCGGCGCCGTTCACGAGTTTTTGTGCGGGCGTCCCGAAGAGGCGGCCGCAACTGCCGGCTTTATCGCCGGTATGCAAGCAGCCATCATGGGTCGCGACAGCGCCGCTGTTTGGATCAGCGCTGTTCGTACACCTTATCCACCGGCGCTGCGGGCTTTCGGCTTGCAGCCCGACAACATCATCTTCGTGCAACTGAAACGCGAGAAGGAAATTCTCTGGGCCATGGAAGAGTCGCTCAAATGCAGCGCACTTTCAACAGTCGTATGCGAATTGAGCCATATCGACTTTACAGCATCTCGCAGGTTGCAGTTGGCAGTGGAGCAAAGCCAGGTAACGGGTTTTATCATTCACAATCATTGCCGAAAAGTGCAGCCCACAGCCTGCGTGTCGCGATGGAGTGTATCACCGCTAAGCAGCGAGCCGGTATCGATTGACAATTTAAACGCAGACACTGAAGCGTTGCCGGGCGTTGGATTTCCGAAATGGAATGTGCAACTCTTGCGTATGCGAAACGGCAAACCCGGATCATGGGCTTTGCATTGGAAGAATGGCCGATTCGCGTCGGCCAGCGAATCGCGCTTGATGATAGAAGCAGAACGGAAGAAAACGGGATGACATGCAGCAACGTTTTGTGTCTATCTGGTTCCGTTACCTCCATACGGACTGGTTCGCCCGCCGCCAGCCACCACTAAGACATACGCCTTTCATATTGCGCACATCCGTTCACGGCCGTATGATCATCTCTGCCGCCAACCGGGTGGCTGAAGGAAATGGCATTGTGCCCGCATGGTGCTGGCCGATGCGCGCGGGCTTGATCGAATTGATGTGGCGGTCGTTCAAGCGGCGTGGGCCGATCTGCAGCAGCTGCCGACCGCGTGTCAGCCGGCTACGACTGCGACTCCAACCGCAGCCAAGTCGTCCAGTGCCATATCGAGCGTCGTAGAGTTTGGAA
>JAAURZ010000316.1 GCA_012031955.1 Bacteroidia bacterium | reverse complement strand
GTTGGTTATACGAGAACAGGCTTCGGGTTTGCAAAGATGAGTTCGATCGTGCCAAAGACGATGTCGCTTTCGCTGCCGAAGCGCAGGAAGAAAATTGATGCAGAAGATGCGCCTGCAGCCTATGCGCAGGCCCAGCAGGATTACGCTGCGGCACAGGCTAACTACGACGACGCGATTGAAGAATACGTGCAGGCGCGTACGCAGTTTCAACAAGCCAAAAGCAAATTTCAGCAAGCGAAGGAAGCTAAAAGCAATTTCGACCTTGCCTTAGTTCAAGCCAGGAGGGCGTACGAAAAAGCAGACTTAGGCTTCGACAATGCCCTTGCAACGCTTCGCATAAGCACCGAATACCTTGGGCAGAAAGTGGCAGACAGCACCTATAGCGCCACTGTGGCACAATTGCGAGTCGCATCGCGAACGGCCCGGGGTACGATTGATCGAGGCAATTATGCTTCGAGACGAGCTCAGATCCAGGTCGAATGACCCGGCAGACCTGTTGAGGTACAATATGAATTACCTCCAAACGATGCACGACAACGCACTCACGGCGCTGGCCGATTTGACATACCGGGTAAACGCTGCGGCCGGGGAAGTCGAACGTTTAAAAAAGGAAGACGAAGAAGCGAAAAGAGTCGTTGAAGCAAAGGGGCCAATTCTTATGCGGGCAATGGCTGACGTGGACGACGCGAAGAAAAAACTCGATGATGATGATGACGAGGCCGGCGCGGCTGGTGCTGTGGCACAGGTTGCCCAACTCGCCGCCGATCCCGAACTCTATCCTTATTCCATCCTTACTCAATTGGCCATCTACGGCTACCCATACCTGTTGAGCGATGCGTTTGATTTTGAACTTTTTCATAATGCAGGCCTATCAGAAAAGGCGCAGGACGACTTTCTGTTACTATGTGAAACCTATGCTGCCGATGCTGGCATAAACTGGTGTGACCTGGTTTCGCCCATGCCGGTCGTGTTGGTAGAGGTCGCTATAAAAAACTCAAAAAGTGTATGCTATCAAAATTCCGGGATTGCCAGGCCTGAAGCCGGCACAGTTCACGTCAAAATCGCCTGCTTATGATACCGATGCGACCGCTCAAGCGGTGCCGGTTACCAATGGAGCACTGTTCCAAACGCCGGCAAGCGCGCATGAAATTGAAGAGACGCCGTATACCACGCAAGTCGATTTGATCGATTTCCCGAAATACGATCACCTCATAGTTCCTGATTTCAAAGCCGGTTCCGCAGACAACGTCAAACAAGAATTTAAAATGGACAATTGGAACAGGTTGCCCCTGGTGGCGGACGCCGAAAAATTCAACGAGATGAGAAAGCAACTGGACAGTGTCGCGGAAAGTGCTCGCGGTGTTGCCCGAAGACTACTATTCGCTCACCGAGCTTACCCACGACTACATGACGGCGAAAAACCAGACGTCGAAAGAAACTACGAAGTTTGCGCTTGCGATGCTGACCATCAACAGCAATTATGGCAATACGATTTCACTCACCGTAGGTGACAGCGGACCTTTCGAAGTAAACAATGGTCTGGCATCAAAATCGCAACTTCCCGCAAACGACGAAATTTTCACACGCACAGCCGTGGCCAGCCCAAGTGAACTGCCGGTCGAGGAATTTGAAGGAGGTACTATCAAGTTGTATCCTAATCCAACGCAGGGAGTGGTCACCATCGAAATCAACCTTCCCGAACCGTCGCCCGTGGGGGTGAAAATATTCAATGCCGTGGGGGACGTGGTATATGACGAGGAAACATACTCGAATGCAGGGTTGCAGTCGATGATCGTCGACGTGAAGAAAACATCAGGACCGGGCATCATTTTCGTTTCCATCACCACGTCGCGAGGGCAGCGCCTGGTAAAACTTCTGGTGGAATAACCATGTAACCTCTCGGTGAAATGACAAGCGTGCAGCAAGCAGTAGAAACCGACCTTCTTATTTTCAAAACGGCGCCAGCCTTCCTGCGCATCATAAATAGCAGTATTTTGTGGTGTGAAAAATATTGGAATTATTGGCGCCGGCGTTATCGGGCTCAGCACGGCCTACTACCTTAGTCTTGCAGGTCACAAAGTAACAGTGCTCGATGTAGCGGAGGTGCCGCGCAATTGTTCGCTCGGCAACGCGGGTATGATCGTGCCGAGTCACATCGTTCCGCTGGCTGCACCTGGCATGATCAGCAAAGGCATTCGCTGGATGTTCGACAGCGCGAGTCCGTTTTACGTAAAGCCACGCTTGCGAATGGACCTGATCCGGTGGGGGTTTTTGTTTTATCGTAGCGCCAATCATTCCAAAGTCGTGGAGTCGGCGCGTGCGCTGAAGGAGCTGAGTCTCTACAGCAGGCAATTGTACGAGGCCTGGGCAGGCGCACTTGCCGATTTTGGATTTCACCGACGTGGCCTTCTCATGCTGTACCAGCGGGCGGAG
Organism: Bacteroidia bacterium; assembly: GCA_012031955.1. The sequence goes on along the minus strand of JAAURZ010000316.1, from coordinate 1,913 downwards.
ACGGAAAGGGAAGAAGCTGAAACAGCCGAACTGGCCAACCAGCTTGGCGTGGAGGCGCAAATTCTCAATCCGCAGCAGGTACAGGCGCTCGAACCCGATGTGCGCGTGCAAGTTCGTGGTGGCATCTATTTTCCCGGCGACGCTCACCTGACGCCACAGGCGTTGGTGGACGTGCTGAAACGAAAATTGATCGATGCAGGTGTACTGTTCTATTCCGGCGCACGCGTAAACGAGATCAGGGTGGAGAAGCGGATGATCAAGGCGCTGCGCAGCGACCGCGATGAATTTCATTTCGATGAGGTGGTGCTTGCGGCAGGCTCCTGGTCGGAGGAGTTAGGCCGCCTCTTTGGACTCAGCCTCCCCGTACAGGCAGGAAAGGGTTATAGTTTCAATGTTACCAACGTGGAGAAAAATGTGCGCATACCCAGTATCCTGCTGGAGCCGCGCGTGGCCGTAACGCCCATGGGCGCCGATCTCCGGTTTGGCGGCACGATGGAGATAGGTGGCATCAACCACGAAATAAACATGCGGCGTGTGCAGGGAATTGTAAATGCCATCCCCGCCTTTTACCCCGACATGCGTGTGCCCTTGCCAGACAAGCGCGATGTGTGGCACGGACTGCGCCCTGCTCGCCCGACGGCCTGCCTTACATCGGCCGAACTTCGACCGTGAATAATCTGCTCATTGCCACTGGGCACGGAATGATGGGACTAAGCCTCGCGCCTGCAACCGGAAAAATCATAGCAGACTGCGTGAATGAAACGGCACCTGCCATCGGCATTTCACCTTTCAACCCCGAACGTTTCGATTAGATAGGAATGTTACTCAGCACAGCTTCCACTTCTGCCAGTGTCATGCCTGGCACGATTTGCGGGTTGTGATGGATTTGAATTACTTTCCGGTCGATGTCTGCATACTCGGTGGTCGTAGTCCAGGCCTGGTAAAAATGCTGTTCGCATAGTCGTATGAATCATTGAGCAGCCCGAGCGATTGCGTGAGTTCTTCCCGTAGCAAATGTTTTTGCGCACTCATATCAGTGGCCCGGTAAATGTCGACATACATGGATCCCTGGTAGATAACACTGGAGGTATTCCAGTAAATCCAGGTAAGACCCCAGTTGGCGGCCACATAGCTTGCTGCGTTGGGTTCGATGGCGGCGTAGTCGTTGCCGCTGCCAAAAAAGATTTCAAAGTTCGCATCCGCCTCGTCGGATACACGCTCGAGTTTAGTGCCGCTGCCCGAAAGCGCGTTGATTTCTTCGATGATTTTGTCCAGTTCAAGAAGCAGGTAGTCTGCCGGTTCGCCGGTGACAAAAATTTTCAGGTTGGTTTCCCACTTGTGCACCACGCCACTGCCGGTGCCGAATTCCACACCCAGCGCAATTTGCTTGTAGTACGTCTTCGCCTCCGAGCCGGCAATAACAGGTTCAGGGTCGCTGTTGCACGACCACAGGCAACAGCTTGCCAGTAACACCGCGCCGGCGAATGCTTTATGAAAGAGTTGTTTTGGTTTCATCGCTCCAGATGCGCATAACCCAGTAAATAGGAAAGCCGATGGTACCGATAAATATGAAGATGAGTATCCAGATGACCCGCTCGGAGCTGCTGACGGCCTGGTTGTTCAATGCATGGATGATGTAAAAGATTAGCAACCCCAGGCTGAGAACGCCGGTGACGATGATGGGGAACACAAATGAAAAGACACCGGCCACGATCATTGCTGGTTCCGGTTGCTGGTCGCCATGCCGAACCATTTCCATTACAAACAGGAATACCTGAAAAAGGAAATAAGGCACAAGCACGAATGGCACAAGGGTAAGAATCCCCAGTACGATCTTTTGTGTTTTTGACATGACCATTTCGAATCAGGTTAGGGTAAATAACACCAGCCTAATTTAAGCAAAAGAAAAAAGC
>JAAURZ010000315.1 GCA_012031955.1 Bacteroidia bacterium | reverse complement strand
TGCCTCACGACCGCTAAGCTTGCCTATCCTGTGCGACCTGCGCTTCTTTATGAACTCTCTTATAAACGTCGTTCCGATTTCGGATCGTCCAGCCTTTTTGCCCACGTACAGTGAAGCACCATCGACGAACCAGCCGGGCAGGTTTAGCAGGAGGGCACTTTGAAAAATGTCTTTCAGATTTCCGCCAAACATCATCTCATTCACCATAAGCTCGGCAACCTTGTAGAGTAGTTCTTCTTTGAAGCTCTGCATGGTGCCGAGGTGCGCCACTTCCACGTACGGCTTGATAAACTCTGTTTGCCCCGCGACCGAATACGTTGTGTGATTTAACCCCACGTTGCTTTGCCTGAGATCGACAAGGCTGTTGTACAAGAAAACTTTGGTTTTGAAGTACGGAGGATAGCCGATGAGGTCGGTCATTCGGTCGAACTCGCCTTCGAGGTATTCGAGTGCTTCCCGGGCAATTTCCTTCCGGCCGTCGTAGTAGTAGACGTCGAAATTTTCGCCGCTCAGGTATTGCCAATCAAACTGCCTGTACTGAATCCTGTTCTTGCCGAATGTTTCGCGTGATTGTTGGGCCCAACTCGTCTGCACTGTCACAAAGAGGGCCAGCAGCACAAATAATCCTCGTCTCAAAGCCATATCATTTTTGGGGAAGTCAATATACCTATTTATAACGACTAATGTCCACCGCATTATTTACCAAAACTTCATTTTCCAGGCAATTAACCAAATAATTTGAAAAATACGGCGCCAGGCTTATTCCTTTGGTTCCCAAGCCATTGAATACCCACAGGCAGGCGTGGTCCGGATGGCGGCCTACAAGTGGTTTTCGGTCGGGTGTGGTAGGCCTCACGCCCGAGCGCTGGCCTGTAACCCGGTAGTTTACGGTAGTCAATTCCATCAGTTTCGTATCCAGTTCGCGTCGCCCTTCGTCCGTAGGGCCCTCGGCGGCACCGTGCCTGTAGGTGGATCCCACGCAGTATTGCCCTCCGCCCGAAGGCACCACATAAACGCCGCGATTGAGTATCACCTCGAATGGTTTGTCTGCCTGTATCAGCAGCACCTCGCCCGTGAGCGGACGAATCGGCAGCCACGAAAACCACGGGTTGTTGCGCGCACCTGCGCCCTCGCAAAAGATAATTGCCCGGGCCTTGCAGCCGTCGTACGTCACATGGCTTGCGTGCAAATCAACCTTGTCATACCTGAACTCGTCGCGGCGAAGAATATTATGTTGCGTTATCCATTTCGCCACCGCCTCCACATAGGTTTGTGTATCCACATAGCCACAATTCCTGAGGAGCAGTCCGCCCAGGCTATCGCGCGCACCCCATTGCGGCCGTGCGTGAAGCACCACTCGCCGATGTACGGCTGCCAAGCCGGGTCCGCGATGTTTCCCATCCATTCATTCTGCTCGTCTGCACCTTTAAACGGGCGATAAATGGGCATTTTGTGGAAGAAGCGCATGCCCGTTGCCGACTCCACCCGGTCATAGTAGTGGTGCAGAACCGGAAACAAGATGTCGGCCATCCATGTTTTGCTCATTACTTTTCCGGTAACGGGGTTAAACAATCCAGCCGCCACCCGCGATGTGGTGTTGTTCGCGTACTGGTCTACCACCATAATGCGCTTGCCCCTGAGCATCGAATGGACGGCCACGGCCGAGCCCGCTAGTCCCTGGCCCACAATGATGTAGTCGATATCCACAGGATGAATAAAAAGTTGAGCGGACAAAAATGAAATAAATAAATGGGCAAATGGAAAAAAGGCCAGTATTTTTGACGGTTTTAACCGGGCATGATTTATACACACGCTTTCACTTTCAACGCTTTTGAGGAAAATACTTACGTGCTGCACGACGACCAGCGCGATGGGGTGATCGTGGACCCGGGTTGTGCCGACAGCGCGGAGCAGCAAGAGTTGGCCGAGTTCATAGAGGCGCAGGGCATTCGCATTCAACGAATAGTAAACACGCACTGCCACGTCGACCACGTACTTGGCAACTACTTTGCGAAACAGCAATACCAGGCGCCCCTGCTTATACCGAGGCACGAGATGCAGGTGTTGAAGTCGGCGAAGGTAATTGCGCCGGTGTATGGCTACCACCAATACCAGGATGCCGAGCCCGACGGATACCTTGACGAGGGAGACGACCTTGCCGTGGGTGCTGAATTGATGAAGATATTGTTCGTGCCAGGGCACTCTCCCGGTCATGTTGCATTTTACCATGCCGGCTCTTCCACGCTTATTGCAGGCGATGTGCTGTTTCATAACAGTATCGGGAGAAGTGATTTGCCAGGCGGCGATCATGCCACCCTCATCGACAGCATACACAAAAAGTTTTTTACATTGCCTGACAACACCACTGTTTACCCCGGCCACGGACCATCAACAACGATTGGCTACGAAAAGAAGACTAACCCGTTTTGTCGTGTTGGATAAATTACTTGAATGAAACTGATCAGACACCTGCCCAACTTGCTCACCTGCTGCAATCTCATTTGCGGTTGCCTGGGAATTGTGTTTGCACTTGAAGGACGCACCACACCCGCAGCCTACTTTGTGTGGACTGCGGCGTTGTTTGATTTCTTCGACGGGTTTGCCGCAAGGCTGCTGAAGGTGTCGTCGCCGATAGGCAAGGAACTAGACTCTCTGGCGGATGTAGTGAGCTTTGGCGTACTTCCTTCGCTGGTTATGTACACGATGCTTAAAGACACGTCGCTCTTGTGGTGGGTGCCGTACGCGGCTTTCCTGATCGCCGTGTGCTCAGCGCTTCGACTGGCCGTTTTCAATGTAGACGAAACACAAACCGACTCTTTCAAGGGGTTGAACACGCCGGCCAATACGCTGTTTATTACATCGCTGCCGCTGGTGCCCGGCACGGCGGGCGAATGGCTGCATCAACCGTGGTTGCTGCTGGCCATTACCATTATATTTTCTGTGCTGCTGGTGTCGCGATTCAGCTTTTTTTCATTCAAGTTCAAGAACTATCGGTGGGCCGACAATAAAATAAGGTTTACCTTCCTGGTAGCGTCGGTATTACTTCTTGTCTTTCTTAACTTTGCGGCTATTCCCCTGGTTATACTTTTGTACATCGGATTGTCGTTAAGCCAACAACTCTTTTCAACTTAAGCGCTTAAATTAATTCCATTTAAACAACCGTGCGCCAACTACTAACATACGGGTTTTTGATTGCGGTGAGTTGGATAGGCACGCTCCCGCTGCTGGCACAACCTCCGTGCTCGGCACTGGCGACTGGTACAAAATCGCTGTAGACAAAGAAGGCGTATATAAAATCAACTACGACATGTTGAAAAAATTGGGTCTTGACCCATCAAAAGTGATTCCTTCCAACATCCATCTTTATGGCAATGAAGGCGGCATGCTGCCGCAGGCAAACGCCACACCGAGGCCCAACGACCTTCAGGAAATCGCCATCATGATAGTGGGCGAAGAAGACGCCAAGTTCGACAAGAGCGATTACATTCTCTTTTATGCGCAAAGTGCTCATGCGTCGAGATTGAATGCCACGCGCGGCGTCTATCACTACGAAAAGAATTTGTACGCCGACAATAATTTCTATTTCCTCACCCTGTCAGCGGCGGCCGGCAAGCGAATTGCCGTCGTGCCCGACCAAGGCACCGGAGGTCTCGTTACCACTTTCGATGATTTTGTCTACCACGAAGTAGACGACTACAACGAGTTAAAGTCCGGCCGCGACTGGTTTGGTGAACGCTTCGATGTAAATCCCGTGCAGACGTTTGAGTTTTCGCTTCCCGGCATCGTGCCTGGCACGGCTACCCTTGTGAGTGATGTAATGGGTCAGACGTACTCGTCTGCCTTCTTCGATGTGTTTGTGGATAACGTGAAGGTGCAAACACAAAATATTCCCATCATCACCAGTGCCAAATATGATTATAAAGGTGCCGACAAGCGCGATACCATCGCGGTGAACCTGGCTGCAGCGCCGTCGCCGCTGCGAATCAAATACCAGTTCAACAAAGGCGCAGCGGGTCGCTCGATTGGTTTTCTCGACTACTTTCTTTTCTCGTTCCGGAGAACGCTCGCCTTGTATGGCGACCAAACTATTTTCTCGTCAATCGAGAGTTTGCAAAACGCTACTTCCAAATTTCAGGTTGCCGGTGTTTCGTCCGACGCCATGGTGTGGGACATCACCGACCACTACAACGTAAATCGCCAGCAGGGCAGTGTCGCCGGCAGCAACTTCACATTCTCAAACCGTCCACCGGCACGCTAAAGAAATTTATTGTTTTTAACGGCAGCGCCCTTGTACCGTCAATTCGTTTCAAAAATACCTGTTCAAGATCTCCACGGCGAGGCCACGCCG
>JAAURZ010000314.1 GCA_012031955.1 Bacteroidia bacterium | reverse complement strand
CACGGCCCAGGCTACGGCAGGCGCTGAGGTGCCACAGCGCGGGCAAAAAAAGTGGCGATACGCTGAAACTATTTCTAAAAATAGTAGTCTATCTTGTATAACCCCTGCCCCTATGATCCGCAACCTGCTCCTTACGGCTCTCCGCAGCCTTAACAAAAACAAGTTCTTTTCGCTCCTCAACATACTCGGCCTGGGCCTCGGCATGGCCGTGTTTTTGTTCATCGCCCAGTACGTCCATTTCGAGCGCAGCTACGAAGAATTTATTCCCGATGCCCGGAATATTTACAGGGTGAACCTGGAGATAAAACAGAACCGTGAGCAGGTCATGGCCAGCGCCGAAAACTTTCCTGGTGTGGGCCCGGCCCTGGATGCCGAATTCGCCGAGGTGCTGGGGTACGCGCGCCTGTACAACCTGGGTTACAAAAACAATGCGATCATCACCAACGAAGAAGCCGAGCCCGATCCCATTGCCGCCAAGCATCGTCATTTTCTCTACGCCGATTCTTCATTCCTGCCTATGATGGGCTATACCCTCTTGTCAGGCGACCCCAAAACCGCGCTGGCGGAACCGCTCACTGCCGTGATCTCCGAAAAGTATGCAAGGATATACTTCGGCGATGAAGATCCGATAGGCAAGACGTTGCGCATGCAAGACGACGACTACGCGAACGAGTTGGTGAAGGTAACGGGCGTCTTCAAGGAGCTTCCCGCCAATTACACACCTGTAGGTTTGACGTGCTGTTTTTCGTACGAAGACACTGTTTGGCCGTGGCGATTGGGCAGTGGGCCGGTATGATCAGTCATGGCAGCGGAAGGACATGTACACCTTCAGTGAAACTGGCGCCGGGCACAGACGTGCGAACGCTTGAGGCGAAGTTTCCCGCCGTGGTAAGCCAATACAAACCGGGCCTCGCTGAGCGCAACGAGGAAGACATTCTCACGCTTCAGCCTTTGGAAGACATTCACTTGAACGCGCACCTCGCCGAAGAATTTGAACTGAACGGCGACGCGCAGATTGTGCGCGTAATGGCTATCATCGGCCTGTTTGTAATCCTGATCGCCTGGATCAACTACGTGAACCTGTCGACGGCCAAGGCCATGGAGCGGGCGCGCGAAGTAGGTGTGCGCAAAGTAATGGGCGCGTTTAAAGGCCAGCTTATGCGCCAGTTTCTGATTGAGGCGGCCTTGGTAAATTTTATCGCGGTAGTCATCGCCTTTGGCATTGTGGCGCTTGCGTGGCCCCGCTTCAACAACATCGCCGGCCTGTCGCTCGATATGTCTTACTTGTTTCAGTCCTGGTTTCTTCTGTTGATGGTGGCGCTTTGGCTGGCAGGCACTTTGCTTTCCGGCTTCTATCCCGCTGTGGTGCTGTCGTCTTTCAGGCCGGTGGTGGTGCTAAAAGGCAAACTGCGCAACAGCGGCGGCGGCATCTTGCTGCGCAAGAGCCTCGTTGTGCTGCAATTCATGGCTTCCGTAGGTCTTATCGCCGGCACGCTCATCGTGTATAAGCAACTCAACTTCATGATGCAGCAAGACATTGGTATGAACATCGACCAGGTGCTGGTGGTGGAGCGCCCCGGCATTTCGCCGCGCGACCGCCAGGCTTTCAACTCCGCCATCGATGTGTTTCGCGATGAAATCAAAAAGAACCGCGAGATCAAATCCGTAAGCGCGTCTGTCACTATTCCCGGCAAGCAGCGTGAGTATAAAGCCAACGTAAAACCCTACGGCGCACCCGACGACAAGTTGATTTCGGTACGCTTCAACAGCATGGATTATGATTTTATCGAAGTGTTTCAAATGAAGCTGGTTGCCGGCAGAACTTTTTCGGAAGAGTTCCCCGCCGACCAGGACACCAGTGTGATCATCACCGAATCGGCGGCCAAACTTCTGGGCTACAATTCGGCAGACGAGGCGGTCGGACAAACACTTGCGGTTCCGCAGTTTCAATTTAACCCGATCATCGTGGGCGTGGTCAACGACTATCACCAAGTGTCTTTTAAGCAAGCGCTCGATCCGACTGTTTTTTATTGCACGCTGTACGGCGGCGAATTCTATTCCATGCGATTGCAAACCACAGAGCTTTCGGGAACCATCGAGCATGCGCGCGCTTCGTGGAGCAAAGCCTTTCCCGGCAATCCGTTCGACTTCTTTTTCTCGACGACTACTTCAACCAGCAATACCAGAACGAAGAGCGCTTCGGCAGCCTCGTTACTGCATTTTCGCTGCTCGCCGTTTTCATCGGTTGCCTCGGGCTCTTTGGTCTGTCGGCCTACACCGCCACGCAGCGCACCAAGGAGATTGGAATCCGGAAAGTGCTGGGCAGTACTGTCAACGGGATATTTATGCTGCTGTCCGCCGAGTATGTGAGGCTGGTGTTGCTCGCCATCGTGCTGGCCACGCCAATGGTGTGGTATGCCGCCACCGCGTGGATCGAAACTTTCCCGTACCGCACCCAGATATCCGGAATTGTATTTGTAGTAGCCGGCGTGAGCGTGCTCATTATCGCCGTCGTGACTGTGTCTTACCAGACTATTCGCGCTGCGCGGGTGAACCCGGTGGAGTCGCTGCGGCATGAATGATTACGAAATGAATTCCCATGCGCTTTTGTAGAAGCTGTTTTGCTGCACATACTCCAGCAACGCCATGTAGAATGGGTGCGTGGTAAGCGTGGCGCTGTCGCCAACTACAATCAGCTTCCTTCTGGCGCGCGTGAGGGCCACGTTAGTGCGGCGTATATCGCTCAGGAATCCGATTTCATTTTTCTCATTCGAACGCACGAGGCTGATGGCAATCACATCGCGCTCCTGCCCCTGGAAGGCGTCCACTGTGTTGATCGTTACCAGTGGTTTGATTTCCTCCAGCAGCAGACTGCCTTCGGCCAAATGATTGAGGCGATCAACTTGCGCACTGTACGGTGTAATGATGCCGAGCGTAAAGCCTTCAGCCTGCCATCGCTCCGGGGTGACTCCCGCAATCAAACGCTCCAGTTGTTGTATCAGCAGTGACGCTTCGTCCGCGTTGTAGCGACTCAACGTTTCCGGGTCTTGTTTTTCGGCGAAGCCACAACCCGCCGTGTCAATGAAATCGAATGGCGGCTGGCCGGGCAGCGTGTGGCCCCTCACCGTTTCATCCGCCACAAGTTTGTTGTCGTAGAAATATCCTGACGAAAACTGCATGATCGCTTCATGCATACGATACTGCACTTGCAGCATCGCCGCCGCCGTCGGATGGCGATGAATGCATTTTTCAAACAAGGTTTGAGTGAGACCCGCCCCTGGCCGCCTGTATCGACTTGATCGTGGGTGGGAGTTGGTGATGGTCGCCTGCGAAAATGACGCGTTCGGCTTTGAGCACCGGTATCCAGCAGGCTGGCTCGAGCGACTGCCCCGCCTCGTCGATGAATACGCTCTTAAACCGTTTTCCCTTCAATACATAGTGCGAAGAACCAACGAGCGTGCAGGCGATGGCGTCGCTCTTTTGCAGCAGGTCGTTGATGATGTAGAACTCCAGTACATCGGCATCAGCCTTGAGTGCCTTCACTTCCTGCAATTGCAGGCGGCGTTGGTGTTTCTCGGCGCGACCAAAGTTTTGCCTGAACTTCAGCGCGGTGCTGCGCAGTTGTTCCATCTTTTTGCGCAGGGCCTTCAGGTCTTTGTAGTAGTCGTGCGCGGCGATGCGGGCGTCGAGTGTTTTGCTCAGCGACTGCTCGGTAACGCGCGCCGGGTGGCCTATGCGCAGCACATTCAGACCTTTGTCAGAAAGTTTTTCCACCAGCAGGTCTACGGCGGTGTTGCTTGGCGCGCACACCAGCACTTGTCCTTCGTGCGCGCGTGCTTCTCTTATCGCCTGCACGAGCGTGGTGGTCTTGCCGGTGCCGGGCGGGCCGTGTATGATGCCCACGTCCTGCGCGCTTCGAAGCAGTCGCAGCGCCGCTAGCTGGCTGTGGTTGAGTATGTCGGCGCCAATAGGGTCTGCGTTGGTATCGGCAGAAAAATGAGCCGGCTGGTAGCCGAGCAGTATCTCGCGCAACACGGCCAGCCGTCCGCTGTCGGCTTTGATCACTGCTTTCATGGCCGCCTCCATTTCGCGGTAGCTAAGCTCGTCAAACATCACATCCACGCCGAGGTGCCCCGCGTCGATCCAATCCGGCAGATCGTCCACGTTGAGCGTTACGATCATGGTATTGTCGCGCACGTAGTTGATCACGCCGCTCACGTGGTCTTTGTTGGGCGTGCCGTCGGCGTTGGAAAATACGCTCACCATTTTTCCCGATTGAAACACGTGAGGCTGTTCCAGGTGTTGTGTCCGCTCCACTTCGATGATGAGCCGCTCGCCGGTGCCGATAT
>JAAURZ010000313.1 GCA_012031955.1 Bacteroidia bacterium | reverse complement strand
GATTAGAAAGTACGCAACCACCACGGCCAGTGCCACCCCCACCACGTGGCCAGCCTTTTCGGGCAGCGTCAGGGTTTTGACGCCCCAGTAAACAATGGCCAGATTAACTATCGGCAGCCCGAATTTCTCGATGCCTTCCACAACCAGGTCGTCGTACCTCATTTGGGTGGTGGCCGCCAGGTTCTTGATTTTCTTGAGAATCACTTTACGGAATGCGCGCACCACCGCCAGTCCGAGCAGGATACCGCCAGCGGCGATCAGGTAGGCTTGCACCGTGTTGTCGTAATACTCGCGGCGTAAAAACTCGTTCAGGTTGTCCATGCGCAGAAGGTTTTTTGATGTCAAAAGCCAAAAGTAAGGCTTTTGATTTTTCAGGGCGAATCATTTGGTGGTAAAGTGAGCCAGTCCATGGTCACGGTATCTTGTAGTCGCCCAGTTGTTGGAAACCGTGCACGTGCGACGATCATGATCAAAGACAGACTTGCGCGGCGATAATCCCACCAGACAGTATGTCAATAGCTGGAAGAAGATTTTTCTGCCTGTCTACACTTTCACAAATATTTTACACGTTGCGTTCTTAACAGCGTCGTTTTGTTTTTCCGATATTAAGTCACGTTTAAAACCCCGCCTCATCCATGAAAGCTTTACCTTGGAAAAAGATAGCCATTGGCGTAGCCGCCGTTGCCCTCTTCGTTATTGCCATCTTCTACTTCAAAGGTGCCGGCAGCGCCGAGCAGGCACCCAGTTATGTGAATCCAGCCTTTGGGGAATACATCTCCTCCTATAGCGCCGGCGTGCTCAGCGCGCGATCGCCCGTGCGCGTCATTCTTACCAAAGACGTCGTTGACTCCACCCTGATCGGCCAGGAAAGTTCGGTAAAGCTGTTTTCGTTTAGCCCCTCGCTGCGCGGCAAGACCGTTTGGCTCGACCGTCGCTCCGTGGAGTTCAAGCCGGACGAGCCGATGATGGCCGGGCAGGTGTATGCCGTCAACTTCAACGTGGGCCGGCTCATAGACGTGCCTACAGGCTTCGACTCATTCGAGTATACGTTCCAGGTGATGGCCCAAAACTATGAGGTGGCCATCGACAACATGAAGGCGTATGTAAAAACTGATCTGAAGCGGCAAAAGGTCGAAGGCATGTTCAACACCGCCGATTACGCCGAGAACGACAACGTGGAGCATGCGCTCGCCGCCAGTCAGGATGGCAACGACCTCAAGGTAACATGGACCCATAGTGGCGACGGCAAACAACATGCCTTTATTGTGGAGGATGTCAATCGCAAAGACAAGGCGAGCACTGTAAAAGTGGCCGTCAACGGCGATGCAATTGGCGTTGAGCGTGCCACCGAAGAGACTGTAGAAGTGCCGTCGCTCGGCGACTTCAAGCTTATGCAAACAAAGGTGGTACAAAATCCCACTCAGTACGTGGTGCTTCAGTTCTCCGATCCGCTCAAAGAGAAGCAAAACCTGACCGGCCTCATCCGCATGGAGGGTGCCGGGTCGCTCTCCTTTGAAATACACGACAACGAAATATGGATATATCCATCGGTCCGGCAGGCCGGCACGAAGCAGTTATATATTGAGCCGGGCGTACGCAACATACTTGACTATAAAATGGAGACCGCTACCTCGTCGGAGGTCGTGTTTGAGCAGGTGAAGCCCGGCGTACGGTTCACCGGCAAGGGCACCATCCTGCCCAGCACCAGTGGCATGGTGCTGCCTTTTGAAGCAGTGAGCCTGAAATCCGTCGACGTAAGTATCACCAAAATATTTGAGAACAACATATTGCAGTTCCTTCAGGTAAACCGCCTCGACGGCAACTACGAAATGCACCGCGTAGGCCGGCGCGTACTCAAGAAAATGCTCACGCTCGACAACATGGGCGTGACCGACCTCGGCAAGTGGAACCGCTTCACACTCGATCTCAACCAACTGATAGCGGCCGAGCCCGGTGCTATATACCAGGTAAAACTGAGCTTCAAACGTTCCTACAGCGTCTATGCATGCGATGGCGAAAGCGCCGCACCATATGAAGAGGAGGAGGATGATGAGTTTGACCAGTATTATGACGAAGGATACTACGAAGAAGAGGATTATTACTACTACGAGGACTACGACTGGAACGAGCGCGACAATCCATGCAACGGCTCCTATTACACACGAAACAGGAATGTCTTTAAAAATATTCTGGCCTCCGACATCGGGCTCATCAGCAAGCGCGGCAGCGACGGCAATACCACGGTAATAGCCACCGACTTGAAAACAGCCCAGCCGCTGTCAGGCGTGCAAGTTGCCCTGTACGATTTTCAGCAACAAGTGCTTGCTTCGGGTGCCACCGGTACCGACGGCAAGCTGGTCGCGAAAACCGATGCGCCGCCCTTTGTAGTTACAGCTACCAGTGGAACACAACGCGGCTACCTGCGCCTGCAGGATGGTGAGGCGTTGTCCGTTGCTCATTTTGATGTATCGGGCGAAGCTGTACAAAAGGGGCTGAAAGGCTTTCTCTATGGTGAGCGCGGCGTGTGGCGCCCGGGAGACTCCCTGTATCTGACGTTTGTGCTGGAAGATAAAAACAAAGTACTGCCACCTGCACACCCTGTTGTTTTCGAATTGCAGAACCCGCAAGGTCAAGTGACCAGCCGGATCGTTCGCTCAACATCGGAAAATGGATTCTACAACTTCGCTACAGCCACCAGTGCCGAGGCACCCACCGGCAATTGGCTTGGCCGCGTGAAAGTGGGAGGCACGGAATTTTCGCAGACAGTCAAGATAGAAACAGTAAAACCCAATCGCCTCAAGATCAACCTCGACTTTGGTACCGAGCGCTTCACATCTCCCTCAGTGCAAGGCAAACTTGACGTGAAGTGGTTGCATGGCGCGCCGGCACGCAACCTGAAAGCAGAATTCAATGTGCTGCTGGCCAGCGTACCCACACGTTTCAACAAGTACGACGACTTCGTATTTGACGATCCAGCCCGCGATTTTCAAAGCGAAACACTGGAAGTGTACAGCGGCTACACCGACGCCGAAGGCAAAGCCACGGTGAATGCCGAACTCACAACTTCGAATGCCGCACCCGGTTTTCTCAATGCCGTTTTCCGCGGAAAAGTGTTTGAAGAAAGCGGAAACTTCAGCATCGACAATTTCTCCATACCCTATTCGCCATACGCCTCTTATGTAGGACTGCGCACCGGCAAGGGCGAACGTTACTCCGGTATCCTATACCTCGACACACTGCAACGCGTCGACGTGGTTTCGCTCGATGGCGACGGCAAACCCGTGTCGCGCAACGGCGTACAGATGACGCTGTACAAACTTGATCGCCGTTGGTGGTGGGATAATTCCTACAACAACATCGCCAACTATGTAGAGGGCTCGTACTCGAACGTCGTTGCCAAAGGAACCATCAACACATCCAACGGCAAGGGCACCTGGACATTCGAAGCCAAGTCGCCCGACTGGGGACGGTACTTCATCCGCGCGTGCGATCCCGTGTCGGGCCATTGCACCGGCAAGGTCATTTACATGGACGACAAAGGATGGTATAGTCGCTATCGCGGCGAGGAGGGCCAAGGTGCAGCCTCGATGTTGTCGTTTTCCACCGATAAACAGTCCTATAATATAGGAGAGAAAGTAAAACTCAGCATTCCCGGCAGCGCACAGGGCAAGGCGCTGGTGAGCATCGAAAACGGAAGCAAAGTGATTCAAACGTACTGGGTTGATACACAAGCAGGCGAAAATGCATTTTCTTTCGACGTGACCACAGAAATGACACCCAACGCATTCGTGCACGTAACACTGCTGCAACGCCACGATCAGACAACCAACGACAGGCCTATTCGATTGTATGGAATCATGCCCTTCCGCGTGGAAGACCCGGCCACACATCTTGAACCCGTGCTCACCATGCCCGACGTGCTGGAACCCGGCGAAGAAGTGGTGATAAAAGTGTCGGAAAAAACAAAACAAAAAATGACCTACACCGTGGCCGTTGTCGACGAAGGCTTACTCGACCTCACGCGGTTTAAAACACCCGATCCATGGAACCGCTTCTACGCGCGCGAAGCACTCGGCGTGCGCACGTGGGATCTTTACGACCAAGTGATGGGCGCATTTGGCGCACGACTCGAGCGACTGCTCGCTGTCGGCGGCGACATGGAGCGGCGCGCGCAGAAAGTCGCGCAGCGCCATGATCAGCACCGCGAGCCAAGCAACCAGTGGTCCTCGGGTAAAACGCATGAAGAGTATCTGGCCACGGGCCATTTCAACCGCTTTCCACTCGCTCATGTGTGCGGTGCTCGCAGCGCCGTGGTGCAGAATCTGGACCTCTGGATGGTAAATGACCTGCCACCCGGCGGCCTTT
>JAAURZ010000312.1 GCA_012031955.1 Bacteroidia bacterium | reverse complement strand
GGGTGTGTTATTTTTACAACGTGCGCGGTGGCCGTGGTGGCGCATTACTTTATCCCGGGGTTCGGTTGGCCTGAGGCATTCGTCCTGGGCGCCATCATCTCTCCGCCTGATGCCGTGGCGGCGACGGCCGCTACCAAAGGTCTTGGTGTACCTAAGCGGGTGATCACCATCCTCGAAGGTGAAAGCCTCGTGAACGACGCCACTGGCCTGATCGCTTACCGTTATGGCGTGGCCGCTGTTGTGACGGGCGCCTTTAGTCTCGCGGAGGCGGGCGTCCAGTTTGTGCTCGTGGCTGGCGGCGGGATAGGCGATGGGGTTGATTGCCGGCTTCGTATTCAAATGGATTCATAAGATCACACCAGACAATCCTACTACCGATACTACCTTCACCTTTCTAGCGCCCTTTGTGGCCTATCTGGTCGCTGAGGAAATACACGTGTCGGGTGTACTCTCCGTCGTTTCAGCTGGGTTGTATCTTAGCTGGCATTCGTCGGATATTTTTTCTCAAAAGGCGCGGCTGCAGGCAAACGCCGCGTGGGATACAGTACTGTTTATATTGAATGGCCTTGTATTCATACTGATCGGCTTGCAGCTCCCCCAGATACTGGCGGGCATTGAAGACAACTCATTCGGCACACTATTAAAGTATGGCGTCATCATCAGCCTGGCTGTAATCATCGGTCGGATCATTTGGGTTTATCCCGGTGCTTTCATACCGAGGTGGGTCAGCAAGCGCGTACGCGAGAGCGAACCGGGCACCAACATCCGGCTGGTTACAGTCATCGCCTGGTCTGGCATGCGCGGTGTGGTGTCGCTGGCAGCAGCGTTGGCGTTGCCGCTTACGATCGAAGGCGCGCAGCCATTTCCTCATCGCAACCTCATCATCTTCCTCACTTTTTGCGTCATTTTCGCCACGCTGGTGCTCCAGGGGCTTACGCTTCCGAAGCTTATTCAGCTGCTTGGCATCAAACCCGACGATGGTGAACTGGCGGCGGAGCAGGCGGCGCGGTTAAAAATTGCTACGTCCATCATTGAGCATATCGAAGAGAACTATTCACTTGGCCTGAGCGATGAGGTACTGGCGCAGATCAAGACCAAATACGAGATTAGAATACAACGGATCCGCAAGGATCAGAGTCAACGACGGCTTGACGAGGCACAAATCAACGAGTTCCATCGCATACAACAGGAGTTGCTTAGCATGGAGCGCAGCATTGTAACGCAAATGAGGAAGGCAGGCAAGATCAGTGAGGAGGCGATCCGGCGCCTGGAGTACGAACTTGACCTTGAGGAGACTCGCCTGATACTTGAGACCAGCGCATAAAAAAAAGCCGCGCGTCGGCGGCTTTCTTCAGTTTTGAGGTGGCTAGCAGTACTCGTTGAATACTTCCACAAGGTGCTGGCCTATCATTTGGGCATTTCTGCCTTCGATGTGATGTCTTTCGATGAAATGAACCAGTTCGCCATCTTTAAACAGCGCGATGGACGGTGAGGAAGGAGGGTACGGCAGCGTGAATTCGCGTGCACGCGCCACTGCTTCTTTGTCGACGCCGGCAAACACGGTGGCCAGGTGATCGGGCCTCTTGTCTGTTTGCTGCAGCGCCCACTTGATCGCCGGCGAGCGGCTCCGGCAGCGCATCCGCATACCG
This sequence comes from Bacteroidia bacterium, assembly GCA_012031955.1. The sequence continues at coordinate 2,727 of JAAURZ010000312.1, read as the reverse complement.
AGTTGATCACCAGCAGGGTGGTGCCTTTTTGCTCGGCAAGTTCATTTTCCACGTCTGCCGCGGTCTTTAGTTCCTTGAAGCCCACTTCGGTCAGGTCTGTGCGCATGGGGGCTACTAATTCTTCAGGATACATAATCAGGTGTAAGTTAGATTCAGTTATTTAAACAAGACTACAAAAATCCAAGTTCCAGTTTGGCCGCCTCACTCATCATGTCTTGTGCGTAAGGCGGGTCAAAAGTAAGTTCAATCTTCACATCGTTCACCCCCTCGATGGCTTTTATTTTTTGCTCGACTTCGCCCGGAATCACCTCTGCCGACGGGCATGATGGCGACGTAAGGGTCATCAGCACATACACATTATTAATGGGGTAAACTTTTATCTCGTAGATCAGCCCCAGCTCATACACATCAACGGGTATTTCAGGGTCGTATACAGTCTTGATGGCCCTTATCACCTGGTCGCTAAGGTCGGGGATGGAGACGTCGCTCCAGCTTTTAGTGGTGTCTTGCTGGTTCATAGTTTCATTTCCAACTTTGTTTTCAACGCCAGCGCGTATCTGCGCATCTGCTGGATCATGGCGGCAAAGCCGTTAGAACGCTGCGTGCCAATGAATCGTTCCATGCCGATTTTGCGCATAAAGTATAGGTCCGCGCCCAGTACTTCTCCGGGCGTGTGGCCATTGAAAATTCTGATCAGCAGGCTCACCAGCCCCTTGGTGATAGCGGTGTTGCTGTCGGCGGCAAAGTAAATGCGGCCGTCATTAACTTCGGCCGTGAGCCACACTTTGGACTGGCAGCCTTTCACGATGTTATCGTCGGTCTTATCTGCCTCCGGCATGTCAGCCAGTTTCTGACCCAATTCCATTACATAGAACACGGTCATCTCGGCATCGCCATCCAGCATGGCAAAATCGTTGATGATCTGGTCCTGTGTTTCGTTGATGGTCACCTTTGCTTTAACTGTTAAAATTGACGATCCGGGTTATACCCTCGGCGAGTTGATCAATCTCTTCTTTGGTATTGTAGACCGCGAATGACGCGCGCACAGTTCCCTCTATGCCGAAACGGTTCATAAGGGGCTCCGTACAGTGATGGCCTGTGCGCACGGCAATGCCCCGCGCGTCGAGCATTTGGCCGATGTCAAAATGATGGATTCCTTCTATTACGAAAGACAACACGCTCACCTTTTCACGTGCAGTGCCTATAAGTCTCACTTTCGGAATTGCGCCGATTTTCGTTGTGGCATAGGTGAGGAGATCGTGCTCGTGTTGTTGAATATTTTTTCTTCCCAGCGCTGTGATAAAGTCCATCGCATATTTGTAGGCCACCACGTCGGCAATGTTGGGGGTACCCGCTTCAAACTTGTACGGCAGGTCGTTGTAGGTGGTCTTGGCGAAAGTCACCTCTTTAATCATTTCGCCGCCGCCCATGTAGGGAGGCATCTTGTCGAGCCATTCACGTTTTCCATACAGTATGCCGGTGCCCGTGGGGCCGTACATCTTGTGTGCCGACAGGCAGTAGAAGTCACAGTCGAGTGCTTGCACATCGATGTCGAGGTGAGCACCTGCCTGCGCGCCATCTACCAGCACGGCCGCGCCCGCATTGTGTGCGAGTGCTACAATCTCCTTGATGGGATTAATGGTACCCAGACTGTTGGAGGCGTGGTTAACAGAAACAATCCGGGTTTTCGATGAAAGCAATTTCCTGAACGCATCGATGTCCAATTCGCCGTTGTCGAGCACGGGGATTATGCGCAGGTTGGCGTGGCGCTCTTCGCACACAAACTGCCAGGGGACGATATTGGAATGATGCTCAAGCCCCGAGACAATGATGTCGTCACCAGGTTGCACGAATGCTTTTCCGAAAGACGAAGCGACGAGGTTGATGGCCTCCGTAACGCCCCGCACAAAAACGATTTCGTCGCTGGACGCGGCATTGATAAAATGCTGCGCTGTCTTGCGGGTTTCTTCGAATGCTTTGGTTGCTCTTTCAGCCAGCGTGTGGATGCCCCGATGGATATTGGCATTGTATCCTGTGTAGTACGCCACGAGGGCGTCGATCACGACGGTTGGTTTTTGCGATGTGGCCGCGTTGTCGAAGTACACAAGCGGGCGGCCGTTCACCTGTTGATCCAGCACCGGAAATTGTTTTCTTATCTGTGCTATATCGAGCGTCTTGGTGGTGGCACTTGTGTCTACCATATTTTAGAAATCTTTATGAAGCCTTTCTGCTACCAGTTGATCCAGATAGTTGCGCAGTGCCGGTATGGCAACAGCGTCGATTACTTCACCCGCAAATGCGTACAGCAGCATCGCGCGGGCGGTCTCTTTCGAAAGGCCCCGAGTTTGCAAATAGAACAGCGCTTCTTCATCGAGCTGGCCCGATGTACATCCGTGAGAGCACTTGACGTCGTCCGCCCAAATTTCCAGTTGAGGTTTGGTGTTGACAGAAGCGGTTTCCGAAAGCAGTATGTTCCGGTTCGACTGGAAGGCATTTGTCTTCTGCGCATCGGGCCGCACGTAAATCTTGCCGTTGAAAACACCTATCTATCGACATTTCAGGTGCTTGGTCGCCTTTGGGTTGTTGCTGGGTGCGTGCGGATTAGCCGTCGTGCTGTTGCGGTCGATGTGGGAACGGCGCGGCGAAATGGCACTCTTGCGCGCGGTCGGTTTCCGATCGGGCGACTTGCGTTGGATGGTGTTGGCCGAAATCGCGTTCCTATTGCTC
>JAAURZ010000311.1 GCA_012031955.1 Bacteroidia bacterium | reverse complement strand
CAGTCGGTGATCAGCCGCGAGCAGGAGATCTCCGAGATCTCGCGTCGCTCAAGGCGCTCGCCAAGGAGCTGAACGTCCCGGTGATCGCGCTCTCGCAGTTGAACCGCCGCGTCGAGGACCGCAACCCGCCCAAGCCGCGCCTCTCCGACCTGCGCGAGTCGGGTGCCATCGAGCAGGACGCCGACGTCGTGATGTTCCTCTACCGAGACGAGGTGTACAACGCAGAGTCGTCCGACCGCGGCTCGGCCGAGGTGATCGTGGCGAAGCACCGCAACGGGCCGATCGGCACGCGCAAGCTCGTGATCGGATATGATCACCGGTTTGGAAAAAACCGCGAAGGAAGTTTCGAAGAATTGCAACGCAACGGACCGGCTTACGGCTTCGACGTGGAGGAAATCCCCAGGCAGGAAGTCGACAACCTCGGGGTAAGCTCCACCAGGATCAGAAAAGCGCTTGAAGAGGGCGATATCCAAACCGCCACGCATTTTCTCGGGCGACCCTACGCGATCACCGGACGCGTGGTGATGGGCGACAAACTCGGCCGCATGCTGGGATACCCGACGGCGAACATCGAAATTGAAACAAGGTACAAACTCATTCCCGCCGACGGCATTTATGCCGTTACAGTAGACCAGGGCGGTACTCGCTATGGCGGCATGTTGTACATCGGCAACAGGCCTACTGTGGCGGGACAGAAACGGAACATCGAAGTGAACATTTTTGACTTCAACAAAGACATCTATGGTGAAGATGTGACGGTGCATTTCCATCACTTGATAAGGCACGACGTGAAATTTCATGACCTCGAATCGCTGAAAATACAACTCGGGAAAGACAAAGTCGAAGCATTGAAGTGGCTTGGTCAAATGTAAGGCGCATAAGCCACGCAAACAGGCGTCAACTCCAACGAAGAACGTATGCGTACACCAACTCCCTTATGGACACCTTCGGACACGGTTAAGAATCAGTCCAACCTGAAACGTTACATGAACTGGCTGCACGATGCCGGCATCACGCACGCCGACAACTATCATGATGTCTGGTTGTGGTCTGTTAACAACCTGGATGTTTTCTGGAAAAGCCTTTGGGACTATTTCGACATTGCTTACGATGGCCACTTCACCGATGTGCTTAGCGGCGACCCCATGCCCCATCAAAAATGGTTTGAAGGCACGCGTCTCAACTACGCAGAGCACATCTTCCGCCGCGCAACCGAGCATCAACCGGCCATCATAGCATCTTCAGAAAACGGCGTGGTCGCAACCATGGGTTGGGATGAATTGAAATCGCAGGTGGCCTCGGTCGCGGCGTTTCTGAAATCCTGTGGCGTGAAGCAAGGCGATTGTGTGGCCGCATATCTACCGTGCACGCCTGAGGCAACCGTCGCATTGCTAGCCGTCAACTCACTCGGCGCTATCTGGTCCAGTTGCTCGCCGGATTTCGGCACCCAATCAGTGATAGACCGGTTTGAGCAAATAACACCTAAAGTGCTGTTTGCCGCAGACAGTTACAGTTACGGCGGCAAGCTGTTCAACAAATCGACTGTTGTGAAGGAAATAGCGGACGCCTTGCCGTCGCTCGAACAAATCGTCGTCATCGGCGATCACTATCCGGATGGCCAACCGAACACCGTGCGCTGGAGCGAAACCCGGAGCAACACCAGTGCTACGCTCGCTTTCACACGCGTGCCGTTTCAACACCCGATGTGGGTACTGTATTCGTCGGGTACCACCGGGTTGCCGAAGGCGATCACACACAGCCACGGCGGCATACTGCTCGAGCAATTGAAGTATGGTACCTTTCACAACGACTACAAGCCCGGCGAACGCTGCTTCTGGTACACCACCACAGGCTGGATGATGTGGAACTATATACATGGCAGTTTGCTGGCAGGTGCCACCATGGTGTTGTACGATGGAAGTCCAGGCTATCCTGGCATGGATGCGCTCTGGAAATTTATTCAGGACGCCGGCATTAACCATTTCGGCACAGCGCTGGATTCATTCTTGCGTGCATGAAAGCCGGCATCCAGCCAAACCGGCATTTCAACTTATCAACATTGAAGTCCATTGGTTCCACAGGCAGCACGCTGCCACCCGAAGGCTTCACTTGGATATACGAGCATGTAAAAAGCGATTTGTGGCTCACCTCCATGAGTGGCGGCACCGATGTATGTAGCGCATTTGTAGGCGGCAATCCATTGTGGCCGGTGTATGCCGGCGAAATTCAGTGCAGAGCGCTGGGCTGCAACCTCGCGGCCTTCAACGAAGATGGTCTGGCCGTGACAAACGAAGTAGGCGAAATGGTTATTACCTCACCGATGCCATCGATGCCGATCTATTTTTGGAACGATCCGGACTTTAGACGATACAATGAAAGCTACTTTGAAATGTATCCCGGTGTGTGGCGACATGGCGACTGGATCGAGATCACTGAACGTGAGGGCATCATCATCTATGGGCGCTCCGACGCCACACTCAACCGCGGCGGCGTGCGAATCGGCACCAGTGAAATCTACAGGGCCGTCGATAAGGTGGAGGAAGTGAAAGACAGTCTCATCATCTGTATTGAGAAAAGTGGCGGGCAGTTTTGGATGCCCGTTGTTTGTGATCATGCAGGATGGCGTGGTGCTGACCGATGATATCCGGAAAAAATTAAACACCGTTATCCGCAACGACTACAGTCCGAGGCATGTGCCCGACGAGATCATGGCTGTGCCCGACATACCGTACACCATCAGCGGCAAGAAAACCGAAACACCGGTGAAAAAAGTTTTAATGGGAAAGGACCCCGCCAAAGTGGTGAACGCCGGTTCGCTGCGAAACCCCGCATCGATGGACTTCTACATTGGCCTGGTGAACAAGTCGGGCAAATGACTAACTTTATGAAATGAAAGTGAGGAAGACCACATTCGACGAAGAACAGGCGGCAAAAGACGAAGCATTTCTGAAACTGTCGCCCCTCGAACGATTGGAAGCAGCCTACAAGGCCCGTCTATTGATGTACAGGCAGGGAGTGGACTACTCACTGCAGGGAAAAAAAGTTACCGTGAAGCGCTTTGAATGAACCTTTTCAGTGAAACCCACCGAAGCCTTTTACGCTTTCTCATAAAACATGAAGTTCGATTCATCATTATCGGAGGTCACGCCGCCATATATTATGGCGTTAATCGAAATACCGGAGACCTTGACATATTGATTGAACCCACAAAAGAGAATGGTGCAAAGGTCATCGTAGCGCTGCAAGATGCACAACTGGAAGTTCCGGAGATCAGGCCCGAAGAATTTGAAAGCAGGCTTGTACTTTCCTTTGGATTTGAACCTGATGCCGTTGACATCATTAACTTCACCGCCGGCATTGACTTTGCCGCTGCATATTCGAATGCGATACCTGCCCACTTTTCAGGAATTCCAGTTAAAATACTTGACATCCATGATCTTATAAGGAACAAGGAAAGTCTGAATCGCAAGGAAGAAAAGTCACTGCTTGACCAGTACGACGCAGCCGTTCTCAAAAAAATACTAAAAAAGGACAAAGGTCAATCGGACTGATCGGTTTAACTTGCGGCCATGAGCAACAAACGAAACGAGATCACCTTCAAGATTGACCTTGACTCAAACAATATTCCCGACAAAATCTATTGGGAAGCCTCCGATAAACCCGACCCCAACCTTTCCGAAACAAAATCCATAAGCGTAGCCCTTTGGGACCACCAGCAAAAGAACACCTTGCGCATTGACTTGTGGACCAAAGACATGCCCGTGCTGGAAATGAAACGCTTCTATATTGACTGCCTGGGGCGGCCTTGCCCAAAGTGTACTCACGGCCACTGGGGATGAGCACGTAGCCGGCGAGATCAATGCCTTATGCGAACGACTTGTGGAACACCTCCGCAAAGAGAACACGAAAGGCTGAAAAGTACCTCAAACGTTTTTTGCTTTCTTCAATCGTTTGTTTTCAACCAATTTTTTGTACTTTTCAGAAAGAAGAACTCGGCATGCATAACAAATTCCGGGTTCCACGATTCAGTTTTACACATTAATCAACGACTTAGGTTTTATGAAGAAGTTTTACAAAATCGCGATGGGCCCATTGCTTTTGTTTCTTGCGGCCTCATTTGCTTTTGCCCAGACCTCCATATCCGGAAAAGTCACTGATGCTGCCACCGGCGAACCCCTGGCCGGTGTTAACATCGTTGTGAAAGGCCGGGTAGTTGGTACCATTTCCACGGTTAGCGGTGAGTTTAACCTGAAAGTAAATGATAGCCCCCCACTCACCCTCCAGCTTTCGTTTGTCGGATATGCGTCGCAGGAAGTGACCATCAAGACGCGAATACCACCGGCCTCGAAGTGCAACTACAGGAATCAACCAATTCTCG
>JAAURZ010000310.1 GCA_012031955.1 Bacteroidia bacterium | reverse complement strand
AGCTCGCTGAGTTTCTGAAACGGAAGCCAGAACAGAAACGGTGGTGGGTGAGTCCTTCACACTGGGTGATTTCACTTGCGTGCCTGTGGTACGGGTTGGCGTTGGTTTTGGCAGTGGTGGAGGTTCAGGAGATTCTCCCAAAACTGCTAAAGGCGAGGGAGGGGGAGCTGCTGCCGGATTTGGCATCGATCCTCTTGGCTTTTTGGTAACGCGTGGCGATCAGATCAGCTTTATCGGTACGCACCAAAAACAAAGGGCTCGCCGCGGCATTCGAAAAAGTGCCGGAATTGATCGAAAAGTATATGGCCAGGAAAGAAGCCGCCCACGTCTGATACGGCCGGATTAGGTTGTCAAACGTGGTACAATCCGTTTTGCCAACGCATGAAAGCTTCCAAAAGCTGGCCTTCAGCCAGCTACCCGGTGCGGGTTTGTTAAGGGCTGTTTGCCGGTACCTTGTTTGAACCGGCGTACTCCTGATTTCTTGTCCTATGCTTTGAGTCTTTTTCAAAATTGCTTTACCATGGATGAACTAAAGAGCGATAGAGTGACTTCGTTTGAAGGGTTGTCTGAACTACGCGATGTTGTTAAATCCGTGGACGGTGCATCTTTGGACAAAAAGGTCTTTGTGGGCTTCGACGGTTTTGTTGATAAAATCAAACGCGCCGTACGCAGCAAGCAGAATAATGAGACGGTGTACTATGATTCCATAAGAGAATTTGCAGACCGCATCGCGCTCGCGGCGGGAAAGAGCGGCCAGATTCAAATGGACACGGTACGAACCAAGTTTGGAGGCAACGCGCCTATACTGGCGAGTACACTCGGAAAGCTGGGCATGCACAACTACTGCCTGGGAAGCATGGGTTACCCCGGCAGGCAAGAGGTCTTTGCCAAAATGCATCCGCTGGTGCAACCCATCAGTGCACTGAATCCAGGGTTGAGTGATGCCATAGAGTTTTCAGATGGCAAAATAATTCTGTCGGAACTGGAGGTCTTCGAAAGCTACGATTGGAGCCACATAATGAATGTGGTGGGTCTCGAACGGTTGACACAAGTCATCGGAGAATGCGCGCTTGTTGCCTTTGTTGATTGGGCAAACCTTCCACATGCGAGTGATATATGGCAAGGAATGCTCAACGATGTTATCAAGCCACTGAAGCGACATGATTTTTATTTCCTCTTCGACCTTTGCGATCCATCGAAGAAGACCACCCAGCAAATCGATGAAGTCCTTGACCTGGTAAGTAGCTTTTCAGGCTACGGCAAAGTGACACTCGGGCTCAATGAGAACGAAACACTTCGCATTTGGTGTGCACTCAATGGACACGAACTTGGCGCCGTCGATAGCGGAAAACTTCCTTCGGTACGCGAGGCAGGTGATGCGCTGTACAAAACCATGTGTATCGACGCCTTGTTGGTGCATCCGATTGACAGAAGCCTTCTCTTCAAGGAACATTCTGTCATTGAATTGCAGGGACGTCTCGTTACGAGTCCGAAAGTGCTGACTGGCGGAGGTGATAACCTCAATGCCGGATACTGCCTGGGGCTGCTTCACCAATTATCCGAACCTCAATGCATGCTGTTGGGTATGGCGGCGTCGGGTGCATATATAGAAAACGGACTGAACCCGGATTGCAAAGACATTGTCAATTATCTTGATCGCTGGATTGGCGAACTTCGCCAAAAGGAAGGGCAATACATGCAAACTGATACGGGAGACCATATATTCCACTCTCCAGCCTGAACTGATGTTAATGACTTTCACAAAAATCGAAAGAGCATCGAATAAATGTCAAACTGTTAATCGTGCAGTACCAAACGGCGTTGAGCCAACTTTAATTTATGAAAGAAACAGTAACAAAGGGACTGAGGAAGCAATTGATTGAAGCGTGCCTGGCAAAGCAACGACTGCTGGTGGCAGATTTTCGGGCGCGAATGAGAACGCTAACGGAAGCTGAAGGGCTTGGCAATGAGGAATCGTTTGAAAGCGCTGATGTGGCGCGCCGATCAGCCAACGTAGACGAGATCAATACACTCAATAGCCAATTGGAATTTGCGCTTCAGGAACTGAGCGTGCTTGAGCAGTTGCAAACTACTGAACAAGTAGAACGTCGCAGTGCGGCGCTAGGCGCTATCGTGGTAACTGATTTGACTACATTCTTCATTTCCACCAGCATCGAACAGTTTCAGGTGGATGGCACCACATACATCGGAATCTCGACGCAAAGCCCGATCTTCAAGCAAATGGAGAACAAGAAGAAAGGCGACTCATTTCGGTTCCACGAAAAGTGTATGTGATCACAGATTGTCAATTAGGCTTGCTCGCCAGCCTTTGTATTTTTTACGTTCGGCCTTTCCGCACGTTCGATTGAGATGAAATGATCGATCACGCAAAAGTCCTTGGCGACGACGATATGCGTCATCGACCTTGTGTTGACGATTCGCTTTCTTGTTTATGCGTTCTCACACAAGAGTTGACGCACTGAAAAGATGGTTGAACATTAAATCAATAAAACAATGAAAACGAATGATGAACTTCGAAAAGATGTCATGGAGGAGATCCGTTGGGACCCTCAATTGAGAAATGTGTACGCGCAGATTGGCGTATCGACCCACGATGGTATCATTACCTTGTCGGGAATGGTGGATTCTTACACAACAAAACTTGCCGCTGAAAAGGCGGCCCAGCGCGTTCGCGGCGTCAAGGTTGTGGCTTGTGATATAGAAATCAAAATGCCCGCAAGCCTTCAAAAGACCGATGTGCAAATGGCGGAGACCATCAAAAACGCATTGTACTGGAACTCCGCTGTCAATCAGGACAAAATAGAAGTGAAGGTCGACGACGGCTGGGTGTACCTCGATGGCGAAGTCGATTGGGCTTATCAGAAAATAGCCGCCGAACGAAGCGTTGAGGACCTGGTGGGCGTAAAGGGTGTCACCAACACTGTTAAAATTAAAGCCGCATCCATCGACACCCGGGATATCAAGAACAAGATCGCGTCGGCATTTCATCGCAATGCCACACTCGATGCAGCATCGATCCAAATCGAGGCATCGGGAAGCCGCGTGGCCCTGAAAGGAACTGTAAGTTCCTGGAACGAAAAAGAGGAGGCCGAAAGAGTGGCTTGGTCCTCGCCCGGCGTGCTTATTGTCGACAATCAACTGACTGTCGAGGCAGAGATATTTGTTTAGAAGCCGGCGCATACCTCCGCAAAGCTTGGCTCAGCGAATGAGCCAAGCCTTTTTTGGTAATGGGTGCGGATTGACCAATTCAAATTTTTTAGTCATATTCTAGTGATGAAAGCCTGGCAACTGGAACATGTTTCTAACATAGACGTGGGTTCACGGCCGCTGAACCTGCGGGAAGTGCCGGTCCCTGTTGCCAAAGGCGACGAAATATTGATTAAGGTGATCTGTTGCGGCGTCTGCCATACCGAGTTGGACGAAGTTGAAGGGAGAACACCGCCGCCGCAGTACCCGATTGTACCGGGTCACCAGGTTATCGGCATTGTTCACTCAGTGGGCGAAGGAGCGGTGCGTTTCAAAACAGGCGTTCGGGTAGGCGTGGCCTGGATCTTTCACGCTTGCGGAGTTTGCGAATATTGTCTGTCGGGCAGAGAAAACCTGTGTTCTGATTTTGTGGCAACGGGTCGCGACCGAAACGGCGGATATGCCGAGTATATGATTGCAAAGGAATCTTTTGTATTTCCTATTCCCGATGCACTGAGCGACATAGAGGCCGCGCCGCTTCTTTGTGCCGGCGCTATCGGATATCGTTCGATTAAACTGGCGGGAGTACGAGACGGCATGAAGTTGGGCCTCTGCGGTTTTGGAGCTTCCGGACACTTGGTTGCCAAGGTTGCCCTACACCTGTTTCCGCATTTGAAGTTGTACGTTTTTGCCCGTAGTCTCCAGGAGCGAACATTTGCTGCACAACTTGGTGCCACCTGGGCGGGCGATCACGCCGAAGAACCACCAGCGAAACTTGATTCAATTATTGACACCACACCAGTGTGGAATACGGCCGTTAATTGCCTGCGCTACCTCAAGCCCGGTGGACGCCTCGTTATCAACGCCATCCGGAAGGAGGCAGGCGATCAATCAGCTTTGCTCAACCTTCGGTATGAAGATCATCTTTGGCTGGAAAAAGAGATCAAATCCGTGGCTAATATCACCCGCGCGGACGTGGATGAATTCCTGAATATAATTGCCCACACCCACATCCGACCTCATACCATCGTGTATTCCTTCAATGAGGCCAATGAGGCTTTGTGCGACCTGAAGAACAAAGCAATTACCGGCGCCAAAGTGTTGCGCATGGTTGACACATCAACTTTGCGGTAATATTACTTCCCAAGGAAAGGTTTGTGCTGATGCCGGTTTT
>JAAURZ010000309.1 GCA_012031955.1 Bacteroidia bacterium | reverse complement strand
CGCCGCCGAGCGAAGCGCGCGCATCGATCATTTTGCGTTGCGTTGTTGCAATTATCGGCCGCGTTCAGGTAGCGGCCGGTCACGGTGACGGCCTTCGGGCCTGAGGTCGCGTAGGTGTTGGTGGCGGTGGCAAGACTACCGGAAGGCACCAGCGTGGTGTTGCCGTCGTTGAAATCGATGAAGTACTGGTCGTAGATGTTGTCGGTCACTTTTACCGACACTGCGTTTGCCGTGCACGCGTAAGCCTCGAAGGTGGGCGGCGTGTTGGGGAGCACCGTGACGGTGATTTCATCGAACGGATTGGAAGGTTGTGCCGGAAAAAGTATTCTGAGTTTGTAAGTGCCGGGCGTGGTGTACGTGTAGTTGAGCATATTGGCGATGGCGGTACCGTCGCCAAACTCCATGTTGCAAGGACACGACTCAATGGGCGTGATGTTGATAGTAAGCGGCGCGCAGCCTTTCACTTCGTCGAGGCTGAATTTTCCCCCGTCGCTCAGGTATTGGCCGCTGGCCAGGGCTGGCAGCAGCACGATGCAAACGATGAGGGCTCTTACAATCATTCAATATCCAATGTTTTGAGGAAATGCTCTGTCTTTTGAATGTCAACGTACAATACGCGGTCGTGATCTATAAACGGCACTTGCTGCCTGAAAGTATCCACCCGGTTTTCGAGCTGCGGCGACGTTTTGAGCGGCCGTCTGAAGTGTAGTGCCTGCACGGCTGTGAGCCATTCTATCGCCAGAATGGAATATACGTTGTTGACGATGCGATATACTTTTGTAGCGGCGTTGGCACCCATGCTCACATGATCCTCCTGTCCGTTGGATGATACGATCGAATCGACCGATGCCGGCGTGCAAAGCTGTTTGTTCTGACTCACAAGCGACGCGGCTGTGTATTGCGGTATCATCAATCCGGAGTGAATACCCGGATTGGCAACAAGGTAATTGGGCAGATCGCGCGCGCCGGATATCAACTGGTAGGTTCGCCTTTCTGAAATGTTTCCTATTTCCGCCAACGCAATGGCAAGGAAGTCGAGTGCGAGAGCGAGCGGCTGTCCGTGAAAGTTTCCCGCGGAAATGATCAGGTCTTCGTCGGCGAAAACGTTTGGGTTGTCTGTCACGCTGTTGACTTCGGTGAGGATTACCCGCGTCACATAATCGATGGTGTCGGCCGATGCGCCGTGCACTTGTGGCATGCACCTGAAGGAGTAGGGGTCTTGCACGTGCTTTTTCGCCTGCGCAATTAATTCGCTCCCCCGCAGCAACGACATCACATTGGCGGCCGCCTGCGCCTGGCCTGCGTGCGGCCTTATGGCATGCACCTGCGGCAGAAACGGTTCTATGCGCCCGTCAAATACGTCGAGCGAGAGTGCACCCACCAGGTTGGCGAGGTGCAGCAGGCGGTGCGCGTGTACGGTGGCATAGCTGCCGTATGCGCTCATGAACTGTGTGCCGTTGAGTAGCGCCAGCCCTTCCTTGGCTTTGAAATGGATGGGTTCCCATCGCTGCGCTGCATTGAGGTCGGCGCCTGAAATGAGGTCACCGCCGTGATGCACTTCGCCGAGGCCGATCAGCGGAAGTGACAGATGGGCAAGCGGCGCCAGGTCGCCCGATGCGCCGAGCGATCCCATCTGGTATACGCGCGGATGCGCGCCGATGTTGAACATGTCGACAAGGCGCTGCACGGTTTCTACCTGTACGCCCGAGTAGCCATACGCCAGCGATTGTATCTTGAGAAAGAGCATGAGCCGTACAATCTCTTCGGGCACTTCGGGGCCGGTGCCGCAGGCGTGAGACATCACGAGGTTCTTTTGGAGATTTTCGAGCTGATCGGAACTGATGTTTTGTGTGTACAGCGAGCCGAAGCCGGTGTTGATGCCGTAGATGGGCTGTCGCGTGGTGGCAATCTTCTCATCCAGGTAGGCACGGCAGCGCGCGATGCGCGCGTGCGCATCGGCCGATAGCGACAAGGTGACGCCGGCGCGTTGCACTTGCCGCAGGTCGTCGAGGGCAAGTTGCTTGCTGGAGATGGCGTGGTGTGCGCTCATGACCGGTCTGCCGCTTTTAGTTGACTGACGATGCCGGCTACTGTGAGTTTTTGTTGCGCTCCGGTTTCCATGTTTTTGAAACTCAACATGCCTTGCTGCATTTCGTCGGAGCCGATTACGATGGTGTACGGAATCATCTTTTTGTTGGCGTAGTCGAGTTGCTTCTTCAGTTTTGCCTGGTCGGGGTAAATCTCCGAAGCGATGCCGTGTTGCCGTAATTGACCGACTACTTGCAGTCCGTAGGCGAAGGTAAGCTCATCGAAATGGCATACCAGCGCGGTGGTTGACACTTGTGTTTCTTTGGGAAAGAGACTCAGTTCTTCCATGACGTCGTACAGCCGGTCGATGCCGAATGATATGCCCACGCCCGACAATTGTTCTTTGGCTCCGAAGCTTTGTGTGAGGTTGTCGTAGCGGCCTCCGCCGCTCACGCTGCCGATGGCTACGTTGTTCACCTTCACTTCGAAGATGGCACCGGTGTAATAGGAGAGGCCTCGCGCCAACGCTATGTCGATTTCCACGTGGTCGTCGTTCGACTGATATTGCCTGAGCAGCGACAAGGTGGTACGTAAATCCTGAATACCTTTGGCGCCGCTCACTGTGTCGTTAAATATTTCCGCGAAAGCGTTGAGTTTTGCTTCGTTGTTGCCGGTGGTTTTTAGCAATGCAAATAATTTGGAGGGCAACATGGCGTCGAAGTTTTTTGTCCAGCAGTTCTTTGGTCACGCCGTCTTCGCCGATCTTGTCGAGCTTGTCGATGGCAGTGAACAGGTCGGCTTCTTTTCCTTTCGCGCCCAGCACGTCGGCGAGGCCGGTGAGTATGCCGCGGTGGTTTACTTTAATGGTATAGTCGGTGATGTTGAGCAGTGCGAAGACTTCGCGTATCATCAGAATGATGTCGGCCTCGCACACAAGCGAGTCAGTGCCCACTACGTCGGCGTCGCATTGGTAGAATTCGCGGTAGCGCCCTTTCTGTGGCCGGTCGCGCGCCACACGGGTTGTATCTGGTAACGCTTGAAGGGCAGGGTGATCTCGTGGGGGTTCATCACCACGTAGCGGGCAAAGGGTACGGTGAGGTCGTAGCGCAGGCCTTTCTCGGCGATATCGAACGATAGTGCTCTGGAGTTTTTGGCGGTCCATTTTGCATCGTCCACGTGGCTAAGGTAGTCTCCCGAATTCAAAATCTTGAAGAGCAGTTGGTCGCCCTCTTCGCCATATTTCCCCGTAAGGGTCGAAAGGTTTTCCATAGCGGGCGTTTCGAGTGGCAGAAAGCCGTATTTCTGAAATACCGACCGGATGGAGTTGAGTATGAATTGCCGTTTGGCCATTACGGCGGGGCCAAAGTCGCGCGTGCCTTTGGGGAGCGTGGGTTTACTCATAATGGCGGCAAAACTAACGAGAATTTTCGTCAATGACGGGGCGTTGAAGGGGCTAATTCGAGCAAAATACCAGCGCAGGCAGGGGCGACTGGCAGGCTGGCAGCTTGTGAGGTAATGGTTAAATCCGATGGTTATTTTCAGGTTTTATTTGTACTTCTTTGCGCGGAAATGCTATCTTTGCGCTCCTAAAATTTTGAATGTCATGGGTGTAACAAGACTTAAGCGCAAAAACAGAAAGGATAAAGCCGCAGCCGCAGTGCGCCGCGTAACGCTGAAAAACCAGAATTTCAAACCGGTTCTGAAAAACGTTGACGTAGAACAGGTCAAAGAAGAGTTTAAGGCAAAGGCCGAAAAGAAGGCTTAACCTGCCCTCAAATACAAAGTGAAGCTGCCTCCCGGGGCGGCTTTTTTTTATTATTTTTCACCCACAAAAACCACTACGCTGTTATGGCTTTGCACCTCGTTTCCTGGAATGTGAATGGTATCCGGTCTATTATCAAGAAAGATTTTTTGAAGGACGTGAAGGCGATGGATGCCGATGTGCTCTGCCTGCAGGAAACCAAGGCTTCGAATGAGGAGGTAAAAACGGTGCTGGAGCTGCTGCCTTATAAGCACACGTTCGTGAATGGTTCCAAGGCGCGCAAGGGCTACTCGGGCACTGCTATTCTAAG
The DNA here is from genome assembly GCA_012031955.1 of Bacteroidia bacterium. The sequence goes on along the minus strand of JAAURZ010000309.1, from coordinate 288 downwards.
CAAGGAGGCGCCTGTCAATGTTACATTCGACATGGGCGTGGAGGCGCATGACCAGGAGGGCAGGGTGGTGACGGCCGAGTTTGCGCACTTTCACCTTGTGGATGTATATGTGCCCAACAGTGGCGAGGGCCTCGCCCGACTCGACTATCGCGAGGAGTGGGACCGCGATTTCAGAAACTACCTCACCACGCTCAACAACAAAAAACCGGTGATCTTGTGCGGCGACCTGAACGTGGCGCACCAGCCCATCGATATTGCGCGGCCAAGGAAAACTACAACAAGGCCGCC
>JAAURZ010000308.1 GCA_012031955.1 Bacteroidia bacterium | reverse complement strand
TCAACGGCATGCAGGCACCTAGCAGCAAACCCGACGGCCGCGCGTTTTCATTCGACCTGATTCCAAGTGGCATGATAGACAATATCCTCATCTTCAGGAGCCCGGCGCCTGAGTTGCCTGCCGACTTTGCCGGCGGCGTTATTGATATCACTACCCGACAATCTCTTCCCAAGAAACAACTGGAAGTGTCCGCGCAATTTCACTATCGGCAGAACGCTACCGGTGAGAGTCAATATTACCTGCCATCTTCCAGCAAGACGGACGAATGGGGTTATGACGACGGAAGCCGGGGCATCCCTGACGGATTCCCCGACGATGACGACGTACCATCCGTGAATACGCAATCAAATAACCGTACGCGTCAACTCAACGGAATAGCGGCTAAGTCTTTGCTATCGAACTGGTCGCTGCGCCGCGCGACTGTAATGCCCGACATGCGCCTGGGACTTAATTACTATGATTCGTGGCGGATTGGGAGCGTGCGCATCAGCAGCGCAACGTCTGTGAACTACACTGCTACCACCACCATGCGTCGCCAGGAATTTACGCCCGCAGTGATCGGAATCCGAGATCCAAATGACACGACACGGTATTCGATTGAGCCGCTTGAGCAGTATATCGACTCAGTGAGTTCTAATAATTACCGGATTGGCGGATTTCAAAGTTTCAATGTTAAGATATCGGACAACCATTCTGTGCTTCTTAATGCATTTGTCAACCAGGATGGATCCGACAGAATCATCTTCCGCCAGGGATACAACTTTGGATCACGGGATGAACTTGATCTGTGGCCGACACGCTTTCTCAACCAGGTGAGTTATCGCTATCAAAGCCGGCGGATTGCAACCGGGTTTGTACGGGGCAACCACGAATGGCAGGAAAAGAAAATACACTTACATGGTTGGCCGGCTACACCTACAACCTGGACGATCTGCCAAGCGAACGTACCTTTCGCTACTACACCGACACAACCGACTATAGTTATGTTGCGCAACTCAATGCTGACGGCTTCAAGACTGCCGTCGGCAATATGTTTTACCGCGAGGTTGAGGAGAATATTTACACTGGCCGACTCGACTACAAGCGCCAACTGCCGAAGGGCATGTATGTAAAGGCCGGCGGCTATTATGAAGAGAAGGACCGGAATTACTTTTCCAGGTTGTACTACTACGACTTGCAGGAATCTTCAACCACTGTAGTGCCGGGACGGGTACGATTATCCACACTGCCCATTTTAAATGCCGATTCGCTCATGAACAGTTGGGTTCGTGACGATGGCCAGGGACTCACTCTCACCAAGACACTCGACTTCTACAACTACCGGTTTAGTTCGTCGACAACATTGTATGCAGGGTACATCGGTTTAAATGTTCCGCTTCTTAACAATAAACTGTCTGTATATGGAGGGGTGCGGTTCGAATCGTTCAATCAATCCATATCTCCGATCGGACTCGACAGCACGACAACCGAAGTAGAGCGCGAGTTTCTGGCACCAGACACCTCTACGAAAGACTTTTTTCCATCGGCAAACCTGACATGGAATCTCAAAGACAATATGAAAGTGCGCGCGTCGTATGGCGTTACTGTGAACCGGCCATTTGAGCGCGAAGTGTCGGGCGGCGGCTCCTACGACTTCACGCAGGGCATTACACTGGTGGGCTATCCTAACCTGAAGCGTTCCAAAATTCAAAATGCCGACATGCGAATAGAAAGGTATGGCGGCTCCGGCGAGATATTGGCACTTGGCGTGTTCTACAAGAAATTCAGATCGCCGATTGAATTGGTGACGGATGAGTTGCCGGACATTAACGACCAATTGTTCCTGGCTGAAAATTTTTTCACTTCCAACACAGAATCAGCTACCAACTATGGCATCGAACTGGAGGTGAGGAAAAACCTCTCATTCATTAATCCTGCATTGGAAAACTTTTCACTTATTTTCAATGCATCGTTCCTTCGCAGCCGGGTGCAGCTGGCCGATTCGCTGGAGCGCGCTTTTTACGAAAAGCAATATGACGCAATTCGCATCGCGCGATACGAAAACGCCAAAGGCGTGAAGCGCTCCCTTACTGGTACATCTCCATACCTCGTTAACTTCAGCCTGTACTACGACAACAAGCAGACAAAGACAACGCTCGCCATACAGTACAACATTATAGGGCCGCGCATCATCATTCCTCCTGTTATCCAGATACTTCAGGCGCAAGACCCCAGCCAGCCGCCTGGCGTTTTGTACCCACCGAGTTCTTCAGCCCCGGAATTTACGAGGCTCCCCGACATCTTGTCGACGTTACAGTGCGGCAGAAGCTATTCAAGTTTCTTGGGCTGAAGATAGGTGTGCAGAATCTGCTCAACCAACCGGTGCGATTGTTTATGGACCTCGATAGAGATGAGGTCTATACACCAGAGCCAAAGTATGTGAGCGACATTCAGGAAGTAGCCCGCAAAGACGTGATGCGTATGAAGTATTATGAGGGTATGTACATCACTGCTGGATTGAGCCTGATTTTATAACGCATGTATAACATAGAATTTGAAAGAGTGCGGTCAATTATGCGAAACTTTATACACGCGTTGTGAGTGCGATGCAACGCAGAAAAGAAAGTGAAACCAAAAAAGTGAAACTATGTAAAATAAACCCTTTTGATTCTACCCCCACTAAAAAAGAGGACCCGTGAGCGGGAGGCCCACGGATCCAGTACTCCTAAAATTAAACCTTCAAAATTAAACAATTAAAAATGAAACAAACAATCCGCCTGTCATTTCTAGCCTTGTCGCTGATGTGGGTGCTTTCTTCGTGTAACGACGATCAAATCGCGCCCACTGGCGACGACGCAATCGGTTCGGCCGCTTTCGTAGGTGAAAACTGTGGTTGCCCTGATATTACTGTGCGTCCCATCAAAGTACTTGGTAACACTACCGGTGGCGACTTCTACATCGATGCAAACAGACATTTCGTTTGCGATACTACTTACGCACTTCGCGGAAGAATCCGTGTAAGAAATAGTGCGACTCTTACTATCGATCCTGGTACTATCGTTTTGGGCAACAGCCCTACCGACAAAATCGCACAACGTGATCTTATCGGTGCTCTTATTGTTGAAAAAACCGGCGCCATCAATGCACCCGGTACTTGTGATTGCCCTATCGTGATGACTTCGCGCAAAACCGTGGGCAACCGCGCTCCCGGCGACTGGGGTGGCCTTCTGCTTGCGGGCAATGGCTTGATCACCACCAGCAGCGGCGCTCCCACTGCCAACCTGGAAGGTTTCCTGCCTGCCGAGCCTCAGGTTCCCTATGGTGGAGACAATTCGGTAGTCGCTCCTTCGTCAACGCTTCAGTATGTGCGCATTGAATTCTCTGGTGTTGACATTAGCGGTGGTAACGGCGATGAGACAAACTCAGTTACAATGGGTGGTCTTCAGAGTTCAGTATACACAATGGATCACGTTCAAGTATCTTTCGGCTTTGATGACGGATTCGAATGGTTTGGTGGCAACATCGATGCTAAGTATCTCTTTTCATTTAAAACCAACGATGACGACTTCGATTTGGATCAAGGCTATGCAGGCAATGTGCAGTTCGGTGCTGCCTGGAGAGGTCCTACTCTTGCCAACTCTTCCGGGTCAAATGGTTTTGAGTCGGATGGTATCCAGAACAACGCAACCTGTACACTGCCTTTCGGCGCTACTACTACTGCCAAATTCAGCAACATCACGCTGCTGGGTTCTGGAAACGGTAGCGTCGCTCCTGGTACGCTGTTCGAGTCGGCCGTTCGCATCCGTGAGGGTAGCAACATGGAACTTCGCAACTCGCTCATCGGCTCATGGCCTGTTAGCTTGAAGTTCACCGACCAAACTACTTACAACAACTTCCTTGCTAACACAAACATGTTCCGCCAAAACCTGTGGGTGTCCAAGGATAGCCTTGACCTCGGTGGTTGCGGTACCATGCCGTCGGGTACTACCTTCTGGACCGATTTCAAAAACCGCAAGAATGGTTTCGTGAACGCCGGTGGTAAAGATGGCGCTGCCCTCTACCTTGGCTTGGATCCTGTTGGCGCATTGAGTGGCAAGTGCCCTGACTTCCGCCCTGTGAGCCTCAAGACTCAGGTTGACTATGCCGGGCTGCCTGCATTCTTCACGGCCGTTGGCTATCGCGGCGCATTTGGTTTGAATGATGTGAATGCCGGATGGTGCACAGATTGTACCAACGACAACCCGAAGTGGATGGAATTCCAGCCTGACTTCGAGAAGTACACATCGCTCGACTGAGAGTTTAAATAGGGAGAATCAAAAGAAATGAACATGACGGGTCGGGAGCCTGTCATGTTTTTTTTGTTCGCCGCGTTGAATTCGATGCCGAACCTCAACGGATAGCATGCCAGTAATT
>JAAURZ010000307.1 GCA_012031955.1 Bacteroidia bacterium | reverse complement strand
AAGGAAGCTGGCGATACGGTCCTTGAAGCAGTCAAAGTCCTGGTAGGTGACCTGATAATGTGCGCCTCTTTTTTTTCCATCCTCAGAAGGAGGAAGGTCACTTAATGGAAGTTCTGCAACCGCCACCGGAGTTTTCCCTAACATCGATGTAAGTTGCCTGGCGATCTTTCGTTCCTGTCCGGCAATACCACAGACGGTGATAAAGGAATACGATCTGATGTTACGTTTTTCTTTCGCCAGGAATGTCCTGATCGGAGATGCAATCTGACCCGCCCAAATCGGCGCCGCAAGGATGACTTGCTCATAGTCCTGTAGCCTTACAGGGCTTGTCTTGACGGCGGGATGTCGGTTGAAAATCAGATCAAGCATGATCGTGAATCCGTTTCGTGTCTTCAACTCTTCGATCTTCAGCGTATCGCAGCGAAGCTTCCATTCGAGCACGTGCGCCAGCCGCTCGTTGTTCTTGGTGTATGAATAATAAATGATAAGTGTATTCATCGTTTTGTTATTTAAACTCTTTTTTGAGCAACCTTCCAGTACCGTGTTGAAAACTGTGCCCTCATAATGGTCGCCAACGCCAGAAAAAAAACTTGCTTGCGGACTGTCCCCATAGGTTCACGAAGATGCCTGACGTCATTTGCTCGCATCAGGTTCTACCTTTCTGAAAGAAAGACAGCCGGTGGAAACCAACTACTGTTATCTTCTGACTTCGGTTGTATCGGCAACCGAGTCATTTTGCTGAGAGGCAGTCTTTTGCCTTTGCCTGTAATCTTGCTCACGAGTTCATCGAATCTTTCGTCGATCTTGTCATTGAGCGCATTCGCCAGGTCTTCGCCTTTCTTTGAAATCTTTTTTCGCGTATTGAACCCATTGCCTGGCGCAAACAGGAGCCCCAACACTGCGCCGGCGGCCATGCCTGCCAGCACACCCAAAATTGCTTTTCCGTTACTCATACTGCATTTTATTTTTAGTTGTATGAATGTATTCACGCCTCTCTGAAGTCACGATGACGGCCATCATCAAAACACGAGAGTTTTAAAGGAGTGGTGGTCGTTTATTTGTGTCGTTTTTTGTCCATTGGTGCTGAGGGAAACAATCGGCGTTGCATTTCCTTACATCGTGATAAGAGTCATTCGAAAACATGAGCAACGTTACCCGAACACATCCGGGAAAGACAGAATTTCACCCTGCGGTTTCAGGCATACGCGAGCGGCCTGTAGAACGGAAAGACTATTAACTTTTGTTGCAAGATTATGGGGACAAAGTCCATTCACGACCTTGACTTATCGCCGAAAGCCGGTAAACAGTACTGGAAATACGGCGGCCGGGAGTGGCGGGAAGAGTTCATCTACTTCATGTTGATTGACCGGTTTCACGATAACCGGATTCGAAAACCGTTGCCAGCCGATGGAAAACTGAAGGGATTCGGAACCAGTGAACAGCTTCAGAAGACCTGCGGCGGAACACTGAACGGGATATGCAACAACCTCGATTACATCATGGACATGGGTTGTACCGCTTTATGGCTGAGTCCGGTTTATGAGAACAATACGGACGCCTATCACGGCTTTGCCGTTCAGGATTATACCGAAGTAGATGCACGCTTCGGCACCATGGAAGACCTGGCCAACCTTGTCGATGCCGCACATACCCGCGACATGCGCGTGTTCCTCGACGTTGTGTTGCACCACAGCGGCAACAACTGGAGCTACCCGGGCGACGAAGCGTACTACTACTACAAGGGTGCCGTTTTTCCTTTTGGTAACTGGCGGCTTGAAGGCAAACCCTTGCCCGTGGAATTCAGGAACCCGGATCTTTATGCACGCAAAGGACAGATCAGGAATTTCGACAGTTATCCTGAAACACGCGAAGGAGACTTCTACAATCTTAAAACATTCCGGACCGATGACTCGCCTGAGGCGATCTACGTTCAAGAATTGCTCACAAAGATCCATTGCTACTGGATACGTGAAACAGACGTGGATGGCTTCCGGGTTGATGCGGTGAAGCACATGGGCGAGAAGACGATCAGCCAGTTTTGCTCCCATGTGCGCGAATACGCCTACAAGCTTGGGAAAAGGAACTTCTTTCTCTTCGGCGAGTTGGTGGGCCCCGAAGAAATGTACAATCGCTACATCGGACCGAAAACATCCATCCAGGTGGACGATACCGCCATCTATTACGGGCTCAATTCTGTGCTGGATTTTCCTTTATACCATGTTCTTTCCGATGTCATACTTCGACGAGCTACACCGGAAAGTCTTATTGACCGCTATGAGTCGTTGAGAAAAAACGCTATGTCGCGAGGCGAATTCGGCGAGTTTCTCGTCACGTTTCTGGACAATCATGACCAGGTGGGTCAGCGAATCAAATCGCGGTTCGGATGCGACGCCACTGTTCGGCAGATTGTTGGCGGCGTGGGCTTTCTTTTGTGCGCCCTCGGCACGCCCTGCATTTACTACGGCACCGAACAGGGGTTTCAGGGATCTGGCGAGGGCGACTGGAATGTGCGTGAGGCGATGTTCGATTTGTCAGATCCGTCGGTGAACGCATTGAACAAAGACAATACGCTCTACAAAGAAATATCACGGCTTGCGATTATAAGAAAGCACAATCCGGTTCTGAAGTTCGGCCGGATGTACATGCGTGAATCCTCGCACGACGGCAAGGTGTTTCAATTGCCTGTGACGGACGACCGTATGATTGCCTTTTCACGGATTTTATACGATGAAGAGATGCTGATTGTCTTCAACAGTTCCACAACGGAACATGACGAAGAGTATATAGTTGTAGACCGATCGTTGAATCCCGAAGGCTCGGTATTCACGTATTGCTACGGCGGGCACGGAAAAATCCACGTACTCAGGAATGAGGATGAATCCTGGCATTTTGTCAAATTGAAACTGGAGCCGGGGCAATTCGTAATTCTCACCAATCAAACCGTTCGGGAGACTGGCAGTGACGAATAACTATTCACGTTCTTTAACTCAAGAAGTATGGGAACAAAAGAAAAATTCAGCGCAAGAAAAGTCAGGTCGCGGTATAAGCATTCTCTCAATGAGATACTCGCCCACTTCTCGGCCCCGGACAACACCAGCATAGGGGCTGTTCATGACTTCCGCGTGAACCTTAAGCGGGTTGATGCCCTGATCGCGTTGCTTCGTTTCAACGACCAAAAACTTTCTCACAGGAAACTAACGACATTCCGGTCGCTGTTTAAACTTGCCGGGAAGCTCCGATCTGTACAGGTTGAATACGATATCGTCGGCAAATATTTCGGTAACAATACCTCCAACCCCAACTACCTTCATGAACTACATGAAAAGAAAGTGAGAAGGCTGAAGAAATACGAGGCTCTTTTGGAAGCGGGGCCTCCCGCTCCGCTGGTACGCGCGATCAGGCTCCTGAAAAAGACCGTGGACGCGCTCACAGCGAGACATGTACGTCGCTATCTGAACGCCGAAGAAAACGTTCTTGCGCGGCGTCTGAAACAAAACGTGTTCAGGGAACAGCGCTTACACCTAATCCGTAAGGAGCTAAAGCGGTATTACCTCAACCTCAAAATTGCCGAACGACCTAACGACGCCGTCGAAAAGCTGCTCGAACTCTTGGGTAACTGGCACGACCACCAAGTGGCATTCGACCATGTCGTCAAAGTCATTTACGATGGACACTACACGGCGGCGGAGTGTGAGCCTGTAAAACAAATCAAATCCGGCCTTATTGAGAAGAAAGAGGACTTTTACGAGAAGATCGTTTCCTTCTATTCTATTGACATGCACTCCAGCCACAACCTAAAGGACCCGGTCAGGTAGTACCATCAATTCACAGTTTCCAGTTTTGTTTGCAACGCTGCTTCGGCTTCAGCAATGTTCTGAATTCCTGTGATCAGCGCATCGGGGTTAAACGATACGGAGTCGATCCCGCATTCCACGAGGAAGCGCGCAAAGTGGGGATAGTCGCTGGGTGCCTGGCCGCAGATGCCGATCTTTTCACGAGCCGCGACATGGAAGGAGATGCCCTTCAGCACAGCAGGGAGATGTGACGCGTAGTGGACCACAAGGTCTGTCACTGTGACTGCGCCGTGTGCTGGCCACTCTGGCGGCGGCCTGCAGAGAGTAATAACATTTCCCGCTTTTTCTCTGGAAACCAGTTAAACACGCCACAGCACACCTGACCAAGTCGGACTGTGTATGACTAGATCAGTCACGCAAGGGAAGTTGAACTCGTTCAATAGCTGAATCAGTCACATGAACGATGATCATATTATTAGGAACGTGGTGAAGGCAGCTGCTGGAGAAACAATGCACAGTGCTCCAGTGTCCCAAGTGCCCGGCCGCAACATGCGGGACGCACCTATTGCCTGTAACAATGCTCGCCGCCTCGCTGTCA
>JAAURZ010000306.1 GCA_012031955.1 Bacteroidia bacterium | reverse complement strand
ATGATCGCTATCGCATAGGAGGTGGGTTTTCGATCGACTACATGAACATAGGCACCTTTGCACCTACGGCCTATGGCGACAACATATCGGGTTTCGCACCGGAGAAATCCACCGTCTGGCTCAAAAAATACTTCCTCATGTTGGGCGGAACCGTCTATCGCTATTATGAGTACAGCCTGGTGGTAGACGCTAACATTGGCGCTTACAGTCTGGGGGGTGGTTTCAACAAAGGGCTGATCAGCAAAGGCGTGTTGATCAACCTGGGTGTGGCTGCGGAAAGAGAGATGTCCGAGTACTTCCGGCTATTCGTGCGTCCTTCTTACGAACTGAAAAGCTACAAGATCGCCATTCCTGAAGGTGGACCGAGCATTACCCACCGGTTCAACGCCTTCTATTTCAACGTTGGATTCATATACCGGCTGCCGGAACTAAGGAAGTGCCCCATCAAAGACTGCCACGGCCAAATGAACCACTCCCATGGCAATCGCGACTACAGGAGTCGCGTCCATCCCATTTATAAAAAGCAGAACCCACATTATGGGGAGAACTACCCCAAACTGATCAAATACAAAGGGCGTAACAAGAAAAAACTGAACCCCTATTGAGGCGCCCGAGTCCTCCCGGTAGTGAGTTTTTTCTGCTATTTAATGGTGCTTCCACGAGTCATTGGATTAGCGAATTTTTGTATCTTGCACCACGCTAAAAAGCCCAGTTTTCCTATAAATAAACCAACTCAATGGCTGAAGAAACAGGAGGCCCGATTCCCGGTCGCCAAAGTATAATTCCCATCAACATAGAAGACGAAATGCGCGGCGCTTACATCGACTATTCGATGTCGGTGATCATTTCCCGCGCTTTGCCCGATGTACGCGACGGCCTCAAGCCTGTGCACAGGCGCGTCTTGTTTGGAATGCAGGAATTAGGGGTGAGCTATAACAAGCCGTATAAGAAATCAGCCAGAATTGTCGGGGAGGTGCTGGGTAAATACCATCCTCACGGCGATGCTTCTGTGTACGACACCATGGTGCGTATGGCCCAGGATTGGTCGCTCCGCTACACCTTGGTCGATGGGCAGGGAAACTTTGGGTCCATCGATGGCGACTCGCCGGCGGCAATGCGTTATACCGAAGCGAGGCTGCGAAGGCTGGCCGAGGAAATGCTTGCCGACATCAACAAAGATACCGTTGACTTCCAGCCTAACTTTGACGACTCGCTCACCGAACCCACGGTGCTGCCGGGAAGCTTCCCAACCTGCTGGTAAACGGCTCGTCGGGCATCGCCGTAGGTATGGCCACCAACATGGCGCCGCACAACCTCCGCGAGGTAGTCGACGGCATCGTGGCTTACATCGACAACCGCGACATTACCATACAGGAGTTGATGAAGTTTGTGATCGCGCCAGACTTTCCGACCGGCGGCATCATATACGGGTACTCGGGCGTTCAGGAAGCCCTCCTTACCGGCCGTGGCCGAATCATCGTGCGGGCAAAGGCGGAGATCGTTACAGACGCCAAGGGCAAAGATCAAATTGTCGTTACCGAAATCCCGTATCTCGTCAACAAAGCGCTCATGATCGAGAAGACTGCCGCGCTCATCAACGACAAAAGGATCGAGGGAATTTCCGATATCCGTGACGAGTCGGATCGCGACGGTTACCGGATCGTGTACGATTTGAAGAAAGACGCCATACCAAACATTGTTCTCAATAACCTTTTTAAATACACGCAACTCCAGTCCACGTTTGGCGTCAACAACGTAGCCCTTGTAAAAGGGAGACCGTACACGCTCAATCTCAAGGACCTGATACAGCATTTTGTTGAGCACCGCCACGAGGTGGTAGTAAGGCGCACCAAGTATGAGCTTGCCGAAGCGGAAAGGCGCGCGCACATTCTGGAAGGATACCTGATCGCACTCGACAACCTGGATGAAGTGATTGCTTTGATACGGGCTTCCAAAGACCCCGACGCCGCCAAGACAGATTTGATGGCGCGCTTTGGACTTTCAGAGATTCAGTCGAAAGCCATCCTCGACATGCGCCTGCAGCGACTCACCGGACTTGAGCGCGAGAAGATACAACAGGAATACCAGGAAGTGAAGGCTTTGATTGACAAGCTCAATGAGATACTGAATAATGAGCCCCTGCGCATGCAGATCATCAAAGACGAGCTTAGCGAGCTGCGGGAACGATATGGCGACGCACGCAGAACGGAAGTCGTTCATCGCGATGACGATATTACGGTGGAAGACATGATTCCGAATGAGGACATGGTAATCACCATTACCAACCAGGGCTACATCAAGCGTACCTCATTGTCGGAGTACCGTACCCAGGGCCGTGGCGGAATTGGCTCGCGCGGACTGAGTACCAAAGAAGATGATTTCACTGAGCACCTTTTCATAGCGCAGGCGCACAGCTACCTGCTCATCTTTACAGACTCCGGAAAAGTACATTGGAAGAAAGCCTACGAATACCTGAAGGAAATAAGGTATCGAAAGGAAGGGCCATTCAAAACCTGCTGAACATTGAATCAGGCGACACCGTGCGGGCGATCATACCGGTGAAAAACCTGGAGGACGACGAGTACATCAACAACAACTATGTAATTCTGTGTACGCAGAACGGCACCATAAAAAAGACTTCCCTCGAAGCCTATTCACGTCCGCGCCAAGGCGCATTAATGCCGTCACCATCCACGACGGTGATCGCCTGCTGAATGCTTCCCTCACCAATGGCAACAACCACATAATCATTGCGAAAAGCGCAGGTAAAGCAGTCCATTTCCACGAAGGGGACGTGCGCCCGATGGGGCGTACCGCCGCGGGTGTGCGTGGGGTGACACTCGACTCGCCCGACGACAAAGTAATAGGAATGGTATGCATCACACGCGACGACGCAAACCTGCTGGTAGTTTCTGAGAAAGGCTTTGGAAAACGAAGCTCCATCAGCGATTACCGAATTACAAAGCGCGGCGGAAAAGGCGTCAAGACCATCAACATTACTGATAAAACTGGCAAGCTAGTTGCAATCAAGGAAGTGGGGGAAGATGATGAACTCATGATCATCAACCGCAGCGGAATCACCATCAGAATCAAGATAGATGAGTTGCGCGTGATGGGCAGAGCAACGCAGGGGGTGAGGTTGATTAAACTCAACGAAGACGACCGCATATCTTCCGTAGAGAAGATTCAGAAAATAGAAGAACAAAAGATCGCAGGAGAAGAGGGTGCCGGAGGCGATGCACCGCAACCTCCCAAAGAATGAACGAACCTAAATAGACCAAACTTATAAAACCAAAAGTCAAACGAACGATGAAACGAATAGTAATGATCGTATTATTGGTACCGGTTCTGGCCATAGCACAGAAACAACCCAAACCCAATATTAACAAAGCGCTCAATTCATGGAAGACCGGCAAGGTAGCCGAAGCTAAAGAAATGATCGACCTTGCGACCACCTATGAGAAAACAATGGATGACCCGAAAACATGGTATTACCGTGGCCTCATCTACGCGAGTATCGATACCGCTTCCGATGCCTCAATAAAGAATCTTTCCGACGAAGCATTCAAGATCGCCCTGGAGTCATTTCAGAAGTCTGATGAATTGAACAAGGGAAGCAAGAATGAGCTCTTTATCCAGGACGCCTCCGGCCTGCCTATAACCAAGGCACAGCACATGCAAACTTGGACGGCCAACTATATCAACAAAGGTGCCGGCGCCTACCAGGAAGATGACCTGGAGGGTGCGCTTGCCAACTTTGAAAAGGTTCAGCAGATCAACCCGAAAGACACAACTTCCTTTTTCTATGCAGGTTTTGTAGCCAATGGTCTGGAAAAATATGACCTAGCGCTCAAGAACTTCCGGGCTTACATCGACAATGGTGGTACCTCGTCCGACGCATTGCTGAGCATATACCAGATATACAGCGGGCCGAAGGAGGACAAGGAGAAAGCGTTGGCCATTGCACAGGAGGGTAAGCAAAAGTACCCCGACAACAAAGACTTCCCCAAGGTAGAGATAGGATTGTTGATTGACCTGGGTAAAATCGATCAGGCAAAATCAGGCCTGGAGGCGGCCATCAAGAGCGAACCCGATAACAAGATTCTGCATTTCTACCTGGGTTATGTGAACTCGAGTCTTAACAATACCGACGCGGCTAAGAAAACTACGAAGATGCATTGAGGATTGATCCGCAATACTTCGACGCGCAACTCTACCTGGCCAAAATCATGTACAAGGAAGCTGAGGTTATCAAGAAAGAAATGGCCGCACTGGGCATAAGTGACGCCGACAAGAAAAAGAAATTTGCTTTAGATAAGACGCTGGTCGAAAAACTGAAGGTGGCATTGCCTTACTGGGAAAAAGCAGAGCGAATGAACCCCTCGGATCAGGAA
>JAAURZ010000305.1 GCA_012031955.1 Bacteroidia bacterium | reverse complement strand
TTGCGATTACATCGCGTCCTTTTTTGAAGGCTGCCTCCATAATCTGGGCTTCCGTAACGCGCTTTATTTCCTGGCTGGCTTTACCCTCTTTCAGTTGCTTGCGCTGCTCGTCGCTTAGCGAACCGCCGCAAGCCGCCAAAGTCAGCAACGCTATGTACATGAATCTCCGCATATCGCAAAGTTGGCAAGGCCGCACTCAATATTCAAATGCCGGGTCGTTAAATTGACGCCCTGCGTGGGCTGTGATGAACTACTCATGAGTAATTGCTAACTTGGGCCGCAATTTCAGGTATGATAGAAAAGCTAGAAGATATAAAGCTGCGATTCGAGGAAATCGGACAATTGCTGGTGCAACCGGAAACGGTAAGGGATGCGAAGAAATTCAGCCAGCTTAGCAAAGAATATGGCGACCTCGAAAAGGTGGTTGTTAAATATAACGAATATTCGAGTGCCGTTCGGAACGAGAAGCATGCCAAAGAGGTGCTGCAGAAGGAGAAGGATCCGGAATTGCGCGAATTGGCAAAGATGGAACTTGAAGACCTGGCACCGCTGATAGAAAGGCTGAACAGTGAATTGAAGGAGCTGCTTATACCCAAGGACCCGAACGACGACAAGAACGCTATTCTGGAAATACGGGCAGGCACGGGTGGCGATGAGGCGTCGTTGTTCGCTGGCGACTTGTGGCGCATGTACCAGCGCTACTGCGACCGGGTGGGCTTGAAGTTCAGCGTGGTGGATTTTACGGAAGGAACCGCCGGCGGCTACAAAGAGATTATTACGAGCGTGAGCGGCGACGGCGCCTACGGCCTGCTTAAGTTCGAGTCGGGCGTACATCGCGTACAGCGGGTGCCTGCAACCGAACAGCAGGGGCGGGTGCACACGTCGGCAGCCTCGGTGGTGGTGCTGCCCGAAGTAGAGGATGTAGCCATTGAATAAATCCTGCGGACATTGAAGTTCAAACCGCGCGATCGAGCGGCGCGGGCGGGCAGAATGTGAATAAGGTGGAAACGAAGGTGCAGCTCACGCACAAGCCGAGCGGCATTGTGATAACCTGCCAGGTAGAACGATCGCAACATGCGAACCGCGAACGCGCCTTGCAAATGCTGAAGGCCAAGCTGTATGAAATCGAAATGGAAAAACAGCACAACGAAGTGGGTGCAGCGAGGAAATCGATCGTGCGATCGGGCGACCGTTCTGAAAAAATACGCACGTACAATTATCCGCAAAGCCGCGTTACTGACCATCGTATCGGCTACACACAGCACAATCTCCCCGCAATTATGAATGGGGAAATAGACGAGTTTATCGAACAACTGCGAATTGCCGACAGCGCCGAGCGAATGGCGGAAGGAGAAGTGCAATCATAATGGGTGAAACTTATCGAAAGCCCGGTCGGTTATTATTCTTAATAAATTTCTATTCAGTAACTTACGTATAAATTCTATTTCACATGAGCAAAGGATTAATTGCAGGACTTGCCGTTATCGGCGTTCTAGTTTTGGTCGGACTCGGTTTCTTTATGTGGGGTACGGGTGTGTACGACAGCGCGGTAACCCTTCAGGAAGACGTAAACGCGCAATGGGCCGATGTACAGGCTACCTACCAGCGCCGCGCCGACCTGGTGCCCAACCTGGTGGCTACGGTTAAAGGCGCCGCGGAAAATGAAAAGGAAATACTCACCAAGGTAACACAGGCACGAGCGGGTATTGTAAATGCCAAGACGCCGGAAGACCTGGAGTTAATGGGCCGTGAGATCAACACTGCCATTAACCTGGCATTCGAGGCTTATCCGCAGATACGGTCGACGGAAAATTTCCAGGACCTGCAGGCGCAGCTTGAAGGTACCGAGAACCGAATCAACGTGGCCCGCCAGCGGTATAACGCATCGGTAAACTCCTACAACAGCTACATTCGTGGCTACTTTAAGAAACGCGCGCTCGATTGGTTTAGCGACGGCGAAGATTTTTCTGTAAAGAAAGGATTCGAGGCAACGGAGCAGGCGCAGAGCGCGCCACAGGTTTCCTTCTAAAACATTTTCTTTAAACCAGTGACCCGTCCTGAAAATAGTTGACACAAGCACGACTTATTTCAGGACGGACACTGTGCTAACAAAAAAAGCCCGGCAGACCGGGCTTTTTTGTTTTGTCAGTATTGGTTGAAGCACACGAGGATTACAGTTTCCTTTTCACCTCGCGGTTTTCGTAGCTTTCGATTACGTCGCCTTCCTTGATGTCGTTAAAGCTCTCGATTCCGATGCCGCAGTCAAATCCCGACTTCACTTCGCTCGCATCGTCTTTGAAGCGTTTCAATGAGTTGAGTTTGCCGGCATATACCACAATACCGTCGCGAATGAGGCGGATGGGGTTGGCACGTTTGATGAAGCCGTCGGTTACCATACAGCCTGCGATGGTTCCGACCTTCGAGATCTTGAACACTTCGCGCACTTCGGCATTGCCCACAATTATTTCCTCTACCTCGGGCGCCAGCATGCCTTCCATTGCGTCTTTCACGTCGTTGATGGCGTCGTAAATGATGGAGTACAGGCGTATTTCGATTTCTTCATTTTCCGCCACCCGCTTGGCCGCCGATGAAGGGCGCACCTGGAAGCCGACAATAACGGCATCGGACGCGGAGGCGAGCAGGACGTCTGATTCAGAAATCTGGCCTACACCGCGGTGAATAATGGCGACCTGAATTTCGGGTGTGGATAATTTCAGCAGTGAGTCGGAAAGCGCTTCCACCGAGCCGTCCACGTCGCCTTTTACGATGACGTTAAGTTGTTTGAAGTTACCTATTGCCAGGCGTCGGCCGATTTCATCGAGTGTAATGTGCTTCTTCGTGCGCAGGTTTTGCTCACGTTGTATTTGCAGTCGCTTGTTGGCAATCTCGCGTGCCTCGCGGTCTGTTTCCATCACCGAAAATTTCTCGCCTGCCTGGGGCGCGCCGTCAAGGCCCAGCACTACTACAGGGGTTGAAGGACCGGCTTCGGGTGCCTTCTTGCCTGTGTCTTCGAACATCGCTTTCACCCTGCCGTAATGAGCCCCGGCGAGCAATATGTCGCCGATGCGCAGTGTACCTGATTGCACCATCACAGTTGCCACGTAGCCTCGACCTTTGTCGAGCGACGCTTCAATTACGGAACCGGTAGCAGGTCGGTTGGGGTTTGCTTTCAGGGTAAGTATTTCCGCTTCGAGCAACACCTTCTCCAGCAGTTCTTCTACACCTTTACCCGACTTGGCTGAAATTTCCTGGCTTTGATATTTTCCACCCCACTCTTCTACAAGTATGTTGATTTTGGAAAGCGACTCGCGAATTTTGTCGGGGTTGGCGCTCGGCTTGTCTATCTTATTTATGGCAATCACAATTGGAACGCCTGCCACCTGTGCGTGGTTGATCGCTTCTTTCGTTTGGGGCATCACATCGTCGTCGGCAGCCACCACGATGATGGCTACGTCGGTGAGTTTGGCACCACGTGCACGCATGGCCGTAAAGGCTTCGTGACCCGGCGTGTCGAGGAAGGCGATTTTGTGGCCGCTCTTGGTGGTAACATCATACGCGCCAATGTGCTGCGTAATACCGCCGGCCTCTTCTGCCGTCACTTTTGTATTCCTGATATAGTCGAGCAGCGACGTCTTACCATGGTCGACGTGGCCCATGATGGTGACGATGGGCGCGCGGTCTGACAAGTTCTCTTCACTATCGACGATTGTTTCTTCTTCCATGCCCTCGTCGGCGGTAAACTGCACGTCGTAGCCGAACTCATCGGCGATAACCGTGATGGCTTCGGCGTCGAGGCGTTGGTTGATTGAGACGAACATGCCGAGGCTGAGGCAGGTTGAGATTACTTCGTTTACAGACACGTTCATCATCGACGCCAGGTCGTTGGCGGAAATGAATTCCGTCACCTTCAGTGTTTTCGAAGCTTCCTGTTCCTGAAGTAGTCTTTCCTCATGTGCATCTGAGATGGCTTGCCTCTTTTCGCGGCGGTATTTGGCGCCGGTTACTTTCTTGGTGCCGCCGCTCAGCTTGGCGAGTGTGGCGCGAATCTGATCTTGTATTTCCTTCTCTGAGGGTTCTTCTTTTTGAATTCGTTGTGGGGCCTTGCCGCGCTGTGGCCGCTGGCCGCCGCGGTTGTCTTCGGTGGGTATGCGCTTGCGCGGTCGCTTGCCTTTGCGCGCATCTTCGGCGTGATCGGACGAGGCTACAGGCTGGTCTTTCTTCTTTTCCTTTTCTACTGGCAGTTCGATCTTGTCTACCACTTTCAAGCCTTTCAGTTTGTCGGCTTTCGCCTTGATCAGCTCTTGTTCGGGTTTCTCCACCACCGGTTCTTCCACCCGTTTTACTTCCGGCTTTTGAACAACTTCCGGCTCCTTTACTTTCGGTTCTTCCTTCTTTCACTTCGGGTAC
>JAAURZ010000304.1 GCA_012031955.1 Bacteroidia bacterium | reverse complement strand
AAATCATGAAGCTGAAAAAATGCCCTTTTAATCCTACTCGATAAGGGTAAGCCGCTTACGCTGCTTTCGAGAGTTTATCTTCCTTTACTGTATTTGTTCTTACTTCTTTCGAATCGAGATCAAACCACTTTACTTCTACGATATTGTTTTTGATATACCTCAAAACTTCCATCACTTTTCCATCAACCTTGTTGCGAACACGTTCGCCCTTTCTAAACAATTTCCTCATATACAGAATAAACGAGTTGTTAAATTTTAACCAAAATACAAATCAAAAGTTAAAAGTCAAGCTAATTATTAGTAACCCATCTGTTACCTACTTTTTATTACATTCTGAAAGCGTAATTAAACTCTCGTGGAAAGTCTTCGTACGTACCACTCAAGATCACCTAAATCGCCTGCTTTTTTCTTCTTCAGTAACTCATTGAACTCTTTTAACGGATTTTACCTCCGTATCGTTCACACGGGTAATGATAAAGCCCTCCCGCATTTCGGTGTAGCGTGCCAGTTTACCATTTCCCAGTGCTTTTTACACGCACTCCATTCGTAAGCTCTAACTTCTTTAATTCCTTTGCATCTACTTCCTCCAACTCAATTCCCAAGGAGGCAAAGCCATCACGCTCCTCTGCTTTTACTACACTTGTTTTACCATCGCGACCTTTTAGAGTTACTGTGTACGAAGCTTCCTTTCCTCCTCGGTTTACGGTTACCTCCACTTTATCTCCAGGACGTTTACGACCTATGAATTCGATCAGAGCCGTGCTTGTTTTAATCGGAGTATTGTCCAGCTTCACAACAACATCGCCCTCTTTTATGCCGGCATCTTTGGCAGCACTCTTCTCCGCGAAGCCAGAAACATAAGCGCCTTCAATCACTTCCAAATCAAACTGTTTGGCCAAGTCATTGTTCACACTTTGCACAGATACACCCAACCAACCGCGCTGCACTACACCAAACTTGATTAAGTCTTCAACAATTTTACTTACTATATCCGAGGGCACCGCGAAACCATAACCAGAATAGGATCCGGTAGGACTAGCGATGGCTGTATTGATGCCGAGGAGTCCGCCGGAAAGATCGACCAATGCGCCGCCGCTGTTGCCCGGGTTAATGGCTGCATCGGTCTGAATGAATGACTCGATCGCCGTGCTGCCGCCCTGACTTTCGTCGTAGTTGTTGCGTGAGAGAATGTTGATGCTTCGGCCCTTGGCGCTGATGATGCCGGCTGTCACTGTCGATGTGAGGTTGTAAGGGTTGCCTACCGCAAGAACCCACTCGCCTACTCGCGCCTTGTCGGAGTCTACAAAGGGAAGAAACGGCAAACCTGTTTCGTCTATCTTGATCAAGGCAATATCTGTATCCGGATCGGTACCGATCACCTTTGCCTTGTAGGTTCTGTTGTCTGTCAACAGCACTTCAACCATATCGGCACCATCCACAACGTGGTTGTTGGTCACAACATATCCATCAGCGTTGATAATCACACCCGAGCCGGAACTTTGCTGAGGACCCTGAGGTGTTTTGAATTGCGGACCAAAAAAATCGCGGAACATTTCAGGTATCTCCTGCTCCTGTCTGCCACTGTTGCCTTCCTGAACCGAGCGGATGTAGACAACCGCCGGCATTACTTTCGCTGCTGTGCCTGTGAAATCGAGCGGCACTGCCTTTCCGTCTTCGCTAATGGTGTAGGCCACCTTTGAGATGGGTGCACCGAGGTACTCGAGCTTTGCTCCCTGCTCTTTCGTGTTGAACCACTGGAGGGCGGCAAAGGTGAAAACACTACCCAGGACGGCCGCCAATAAAAGTGATGCAAATCTTTTCATAGCTCTTTCAATGTTTGATTATTGATGTTCACGTTCAATGCAAAAACCGGGCAATTGGTCGATGCGGAGGAAATTTTGTCAGTTTTCCGATCAGAATCGGCACTTTTGACCAGCTTTGCATTCTAATTACGAAATACTTCGGATTTAGGTTCAACATTCTCCGGGTCTGGTCTATTTCGACAATTGCGGGTTTGTGCCTGTGCCCCCAACTCCGGTAATTTCAGTCGCCTTTTTTTCACCTTCAGTCAATTTTTGGGCTTAAACTTCGTCCCTTTCAGACGTAAATCACGTTATATACTGACTGAGTACAAACCTGTGATGTCCAACCTACACCACCCCTCGGCTGAAATGTTCAGAGAAAAGCGCAGCGATCGGCGACTCCTCAAACGCCTTCGCTGGTTACTTTATCTGTGGCTCGTTCTTTTTGTGGCAGTAATGGCCTACTGCTTCTTCGGTTAATCATCCTTCCTTGCTTCTTATTTGCATTTGAGAAACTCCCTTTGGGAATTTTGATATTTTTGCGGTCTACAATTTTTGTATGACCATCGCCGCCACCATTACGCTTAAGAAGGGAAAAGAAGTTTCGATTCAACGTTTTCATCCGTGGATATTTTCCGGTGCCATTCAAAGGACGGAAGGAAAAGTTGAAGATGGATGTTGGGTCGGCGTGCAAGACTACAAGGGCAACGCGCTTGGATTCGGCCATTTTCAGCAAGGCAGCATTACGGTGCGCCTGCTTGACTTTGGCGCACTGGCACCGGGCGAAAATTTCTGGCAGAACAAAATTCAACAGGCGGTGACGACGCGCCAGAGCATGAACATACCCTCTTCGTCAACCAATGCTTACCGTCTCGTGCATGGCGAAGGCGACGGACTACCCGGACTTATAGTCGATATGTACAATGGCGTGGCGGTTGTGCAGGCACACTCGGCCGGCATGCATACCGATCGTACCCGAATTGTTGACGGGTTGCGCCAGGTATTGGGCGGCACGCTCCACGCTGTTTATTACAAGAGCAAGGGCACGCTGCCCGGATCGCTCCGTGGCGGAGAAAGTGAGGAGTACTTGTTTGGGATGGGCGCCGTGCCGCACGGCGTGTTGGAAAATGACCTCAAGTTTTATGTGGACTGGGAAGAGGGTCAAAAGACAGGCTTCTTTCTCGATCAGCGGGACAACAGAAACCTGCTGGCTCATTACGTGAAAGGCAAACAGGTATTGAACACGTTTTGCTACACGGGCGGGTTCTCGGTGTATGCGCTGGCCGGCGGTGCCACTGCCGTGCACTCTGTCGATGCGTCAGAAAAAGCAATTGCGTTGACGCGCCAAAACATTGCGCTGAATGGATACGACAGCGGCATCAATGAATGTTTCTGCGACGATGTGTTTCATTATCTTGAAAATAATCCGCAGCAATATGATGTGATCGTACTCGACCCGCCGGCATTCGCCAAGCATAAAGATGCAAGGCACCAGGCGGTGAAGGGCTATCAACGGTTGAATGCGGAAGCCATCAAACTCATAAAACCCGGCGGTATTATTTTCACATTCTCCTGTTCGCAGGTCATCGATCGTTCACTTTTTTACAACACGGTTGTTTCATCCGCCATTGTGGCCAACCGCCAGGTAAAGGTACTTCACCATCTTACGCAAGGACCCGACCATCCTGTTTCCATGTTTCACCCCGAAGGGGAATATCTGAAAGGACTCGTCCTTTACGTGAGCTGACGTCGTGCCTTGTTCCAACCTTCGCCAACGGCATTGTGTCTAAAGAAGCATAACACGTTTGTTAAAATAATTTTTGGACCCTCATGAAAAAGCTTATTTGGATTGCCGCGCTTGCGCTTGCCGGGTTTGTATCTTGTGATGATGGCGGTGATGCCAACCTCTGTAACATGTCTGCCACGATGCGCGATCTGTCTGGCCTCGATGGATGCAACTTTGCCTTCGAACTAAGCGACGGCACTTACGTGATACCAGCGCTGGTCTTTTACTGCGGAACACCTCCGCTTCCTGAAAATGAAACGCACAACCCTTTCAATGACGTTCCGTTCGAAGATGGCAAAGTGGTACTCATCAGCTTCACTTATTCTGACATACCCAATGTGTGTATGGCCGGTCCGCTGGTTACGCTTACCTGCGTGAGAGAGGTTGGCGCGTCCAGCGCGGAGGAATAAGGTCTATTTGGACATAAACATATAATCCAGCGTCACATTGAGCATGGCCTTCAAGCCGGGCAGCATGCCGCGCTCGTCGAGCATGAAATCGGGCGTGTGGTGCGACGGCGCTTTCGATAGTTCGATGCTTGGCGGACAGGCGCCCACAAAGAAAAAGAACCCAGGCACCTTCTGCTGAAAGAATGCAAAGTCTTCGGCGCCGGTCACGGCATTTATTCTCGACACGTTTTCTTCACCTACCGCGCGCTGTAAACTCGGCACCACCTTTTCCGTAAGCGACGGATCGTTGTAGGTGACTGGTGTTTTGGGAGCGATGATCAGTTCCGCGCGGGCTCCTGGCTCTCGGCGATATTCTCCACTGTTATTTTCAGTTTCTCCAGCAGGCTTTTTCGCATGTCGCTGTCCAGCGT
>JAAURZ010000303.1 GCA_012031955.1 Bacteroidia bacterium | reverse complement strand
TCACCGGCTCGTCGAAGCGCCAGCAATTGCTGCAACTGTGTGGCTACACGCGATAAGATGCCGGCATGCTGCTGCATCAGGTTGTTGATCTCTGCATACTGGGTTTCGATTGCCGTCTTTTCAATCAACGGAATCTCTCCCGTCCCATAGCTTGTGCCTGCCGCGTGTGCGAGTGTCGCATACAAACTGTCGCGCACCTGCAACGTGGCCAGGTATGCCTGATGGTAGTAGTATCGCTGGTATAGTTCTTTGACTTGCCGTCGCAGATTGTTGCGCACTTCCTGCGCCTGCCATTGGACTGACTCCTGACGCGCGCCATACAGTTTTCTTTCGGCTGACCAGGTAGTTGGAAACGGCAATGTTTGCTCAACCGTAATGTTGTTGTCAGTTTTTATGATGCTGTTGTATTGCCCATGGGTAAGCACCAATGACGTTTTTGGGATCACGATGGCACCACGCTTCAAACTCTCCAATTGCTGCTGCTGGCTTACCGACGCCTTCACCAGCGGGTGTTCCTCCTGCACGCGTTTCAGGGCATCGTCGAGCGTGAGCGGTTGCTGGCCGTGGCACCATGCGGCGAGCAGCATCGCGAGTATTGTGAAGCTCCCGCTATTCATGGTTTTCTTTCTTAATATTTTCATAGGTCATTTTTTCAAAGTATGTGTAAAGGCAAGGGAGCACCACGAGTGTGAGCAGTGTTGCGCTTACCAACCCGCCGATCACCACAGTGGCCAGCGGCTTCTGCACCTCCGCCCCGCTGCCGTGCGACAGCGCCATGGGAAGAAAGCCCAGCGAAGCCACCATCGCGGTCATGATCACAGGCCGCAGGCGCACAGAAGTACCCTCTATAACCGCTTGCCGGACGTTGACACCGGAATGCCGCTGACGGTTGAACTCGGCGATGAGCACGATGCCGTTCAACACGGCAACGCCGAACAAAGCGATGAACCCCACGCCGGCTGAAATACTGAAAGGCATACCGCGTAACCAAAGCGCGACAACACCGCCAATCGCCGACAATGGTATGGCGGTGAAGATCAGCAACCCGTGCTTGAGCGATCCGAAGGTGAAGTATAGTAACATGAAGATCAGCGCCAACGCCGCGGGCACCGCGATAAGCAAGCGTTGCCTGGCTTCAATCAGGTTTTGGAACGACCCTCCATACGTAATGTAGTAGCCGGGGCGCGAACTTAATTTCACGCCCGACCTTATCCTGCAGTTCTTTGATAATGCTTTCGACATCGCGGCCTCGCACATTGAAGCCGACGGTGATGCGGCGCCGCGCGTTGTCGCGCTGAATCTGGTTCGGCCCTTCCTCCAGCGTAACCGAAGCAACCTGGCTTAGCGGCACCTGGTGGCCTGTTGGTGTGGTAACATATAGATTGTTGATGTGATCGACTGACTGTCGCTGGTTTTCCTGCAGGCGCACCACAAGGTCGAAGCGGCGCTCGTTCTCGTACACCTGGCCCGCGCGTCGGCCTGCAAGTGCCGTGTTCACCACGTCGTTTACGTCGGCAATGCTGAGGCCGAACACGGCCAGCTTGTCGCGATGAAATCGCACGACGATCTGTTGCAAGCCGGTGACACGCTCCACAACAGATCGGTCGCACCTTCGATGCCCGGCATGATCCGCGCCACGCGGTTGGCGTACGCCGTAAGGCTGTCAAGGTTCTCGCCGTAGATTTTCAATACAACATCTTGTCGGGCACCCGTCATCAATTCGTTGAAGCGCATTTGAATCGGGTGTTGAAACCCAAAGAACACACCGGGTACGTTCTCTTCGAGTGCCTTCTGCATTTTTCGATGATCTCATCCTTCGACGAAGCGCTCACCCATTGAGACTTGTCTTTCATAATAATCATTAGGTCGGCGGCCTCCAGGGGCATCGGATCAGTGGGTATTTCCGAAGCACCAATCTTTCCGATCACTTTAATCACCTCCGGGAAATTCTTGAGAAGAACCTCCTCGCCCTTCAGTGTTGCCTCGATTGTTTCCTGCACGCTGCTGCCGGTGAGCACGCGCGTTTCAACGGCAAAGTCACCTTCATCCAACTCGGGCAGAAATTCACCCCCAAGCGTCGTGAAGAGCCACAAACTAACCGCGAGCGCCAACGCCGCCATTGAAACCACGGCAGCGCGACGTCGCAAGGCCCACAACAGCACGGCTGGTAGAAACGGTGAAGCCACTCGATCAACCTGTCGGACACATTGCGTTTGTGCGCGGGGCGCTTGCTCAGAAAAAGCGTCGACACGACCGGCACATACGTCAGCGACAGCAGCAAAGCACCAAGGATGGCGAACATAACCGTTTGTGCCATTGGCTTGAACATTTTGCCTTCAATGCCGACCAATGCGAGAATTGGGATGTACACGATAAGAATGATGATTTGTCCGAACGCTGCCGAACGCATCATCTTTCCTGCGCTTATGTTCACCTCGGCGTCCATCTCTTGCCGGCTGAGCGTGCGCGACCATTTCGAGCCCGCAATATGGTGAAGTGTGGCCTCCACAATAATTACCGCGCCATCCACGATAAGGCCGAAGTCGAGCGCGCCGAGGCTCATCAGGTTGCCCGACACGCCGAAGAGGTTCATCATGCCCACGGCAAACAACAACGAAAGCGGGATCACCGACGCCACCACCAGACGCGCGAAGATTGCCAAGCAACAACACCAGCACAAACACCACAATGAGCGCCCCTTCGGCCGAGGTTGCGCGTTACTGTGCTGATGGCGCTGTTGACCAGTTTGGTGCGATCGAGAAAGGGATCGATCGATATTCCCTCAGGCAGTGTCTTTTCGATTTCACTGATGCGCGTCTTTACGTTGCCGATAACCTCCGAGGAGTTAGCGCCTTTAAGCATCATCACGACAGCTCCTACTGTTTCCGATTTTCCGTTTTGCGTCATAGCGCCGTACCTGGTTGCGTGGCCCAGGCGCACCTCGCCCACATCTTTCACCAGCACGGGCATACCCTGATCGGTGGTGGTGATAACAATGTCGGCGATGTTTTCTGTAGACGCAATGAGCCCCTCGCTTCGTATAAAGTAGGCGCTCGGTCGCTTGTCGATATAGGCGCCGCCGGTATTTTGGTTGTTCTCTGCAAGGCCGCTGAGCACCTGGGATATGTCGATGCCCAGGCTTTTGAGTCGGGCCGGATCGAGGGCCACCTCGTATTGTTTTACAAAACCGCCGAAGCTACTTACATCGGCAACGCCCTCGGTGCCCAGCAACTGGCGGCGCACTAGCCAATCCTGGATGGTGCGCAGGTCCATCGGCGAGTACTGCGCTTCGTAGCCCGGTTTCACTTTCAGAATGTACTGATAAATTTCACCGAGGCCAGTTGTAACGGGTGCAAGCTCGGGCCGGCCTACGCCATCCGGAATATCGGACTGGGCCACGGCTAGTCGCTCGCTCACCTGCTGCCGCGCCCAGTACACATCGGTGGCATCTGTGAAAACCACTGTTACCACAGACAAACCAAAACGCGAAAATGACCGTATCTCTACGATGCCGGGTATGTTGGCCATGGCCTGCTCGACAGGAAATGTGACGAGGCGCTCTATGTCTTGCGCCGCTTGCGATGGCGCCACGGTGAGAATCTGCACCTGGTTGTTCGTGATGTCGGGTACGGCATCGATGGGCAGCCGCGTGAGGCCGTACCCACCCCACACAATGAGTGCGAGCGTCAGCGCAGAAATAATAACCTTATTCCTGATGGAAAATGATATGATGCTTTCAAGCATGTCTATAAAATATCGTGAATGATAATTTGCGTGCTCCGAAGTTCGGACCAAGTCGTTGAAACCTTAGTACAGTGCGATAGCTAAGCGTTTCGCGGGGGCTGCCAGATGGAGATTGCGCACCGGCCTCGGGCGGTGTGTCGACAGATCACTTTGTTGATTTCGCGAAGCGGAACCAGTTCTATCAGTTTGGTGAGTGACGGCATCAAAATAACGGCCTGCAGGGCGCCCGTGTGCTCGTGATTGCTGTGGCTGCCAAAAGGCAACTCATGGTGTGCCTGCGGATCTTGTTTGTGGTGGCTGGCATCATCATAGTGAAGCCTCAAAAAAGAAATGAAGTCAATATCAGGCGACTCAACTTTGTGCTTTGCATAATGCTCCATGAGTGCAGGCAGTTTCCAAAGCTCGGGCAGCTCCACGGCAGGCAGCATAGACTCCGCGAGGAGTAGCGCAGATAATGTGTATGCCAGTACCGTCTTCATTTTGGTGGAACAGATGCGCAAAGTACCACTTTTACCATACCTGAGCAATAGCTACTTGATCACGTGCACCCAACCCTTGCATGGCTGGTCGCCACTTACAGATACATCGTAGTAGTACACACCCGTCGCTACATTTTCACCCGACCATGTATTCTTGTAGTCGTTAGACTCGAACACGGTTGCGCC
>JAAURZ010000302.1 GCA_012031955.1 Bacteroidia bacterium | reverse complement strand
TTAAGCAGCGTGGTGTCGGCGCGACTTAGGAGCGACGTTTTCACAGTGACATTTTCAGCAAACCCAAATTCTTTTCGCAGCTTTCGCGCCGTGTGCTCTTTGGATAGCTGCACGCGCTCGTCGCGGGCAACTCTGTTCTTAAGTGAAGCCTCGATGTCATACAGTTTTCCCAGTGGAATTTTTCTTTCGAGGCGCATGATGTGCCAGCGTAGGCCGTTTGAAAAGGGTCGGAGATGTCGCCCGGGTTTTGCAAAGCAAAGGCAACCCGCTCGAACTCCGGTACGCTGTTCATGACGCCCACGCCAAACGGCCGGATCTTACCGCCCGTATTCTTTGAGTTTACATCTTCGGAGTATTGCTGGCACAGGTCGCTCCACGATACACCAGCCCTGGTCTGATCGAATACTTCGAGTATCCGGTTGCGGGCATCATCTCCGTTGGCGCCCTCGCCCGTTCGGATCATGATATGCGACACTTCCACTTCGCCCCTCGTTGGTCGCTTGTCGAGCACCTTCACAAGATGGTAGCCGAACCGTGTCTTTACAGGCAAACTTACCTGGCCTACAGGTGTAGTGTAGGCCGCTGTTTCAAATGGAAACACCATCTGCATCGCGGTAAAATACCCGAGGTCGCCATGATTTACTTTTGCCGATGGATCTTCCGAAAACTGTGCGGCCAGGGTACCAAAATCTTCGCCGTCCAGAATGCGCTTGCGCAGTTCGATTACCTTATTGAAGACTGCGAGTGTGTCGGCGGGTGAAGCACCGGGTTTCAGCGTGATCAGAATGTGCGCGGCGCGAACCTCTTCCTTCATCCGGTTGTAGGTGAGCACCACGAGGCTG
Source organism: Bacteroidia bacterium (assembly GCA_012031955.1). The sequence continues at coordinate 3,572 of JAAURZ010000302.1, read as the reverse complement.
TCAATAATCTTTGCATCTGGCAAGTAGGGTTTGCGCAGTTCGTTTCGATAGGAATTATACTCAATGGAAAATGCCGCCGTTGTGTCGACGCCTCGGGATTTGGCTTCGGCCACTTTCAGTTTGAAGTTGATGAATAGCTGAAGGTACTCTTCAACTTTCTCCTTCGTGTAGTCTTTGTTTTTGTCTGTGTGATTTTTTGTGTACAAGTACAGGAATTCCTCTGCGTTTATACGGGTGCCGCCCACGGAGAAGAGTTCCGGCGATTTGTTTTTATCAGCTTGTGAAAACGCCGGGAAGGCAAGAATTGCTAATAGCAGGAGAATAACGCTGCGACTCATGTCAAGAGATGGAAATATTGTGATTAATTAGAAATGGACCTTCTTTGTGAGTCTGCACACGTTACGGCCGCTCAGGTTTTGATACTCCACATTGTCCATTATAGATTTTACCAACCGGATGCCTAGTCCTCCTTTCCGCTTCTCGTGCACGATGTTGTTCAGTGCCGGTTCGTGGAATTGGTTAATGTCAAATACAGTACCGTCGTCAATGATTTCAAATACCACCGGGTTATCCTTCAGCACGATGATGTGTAACTCAAAAAGCTCATCGGGGTTGCAATGGTGGGCATGGATCATCAGGTTGGAGCACATTTCGTCGAGGGCAAGTACCATTTCACTGATTTGCAGGTCAGAAATGCCATGGTTCTTCAATGAGCCTCGAATAAAGTCCCGAACCCCCTTGAGGTTATCGATACTGCAACCAACTTTATATTTATACTTCATTGATCAGTTTCTTAGCTTCAACCTTATCCTTTGCAATAGACAGCAATTCGTTGAGCCCTAATATCTCAAACGTATTGGCAACCTTTTCGCTCATGCCGAACAAGGCCATTTTGATGTCTTTTTCGCGAAATTCTTCGATATATGACATAAAGACACCCAGGCCTGCCGAGGAAATATATTCGAGCGCGCTGCAATCCACCAGTATCCTGGTAAATCCTTCTCCCACACTTTTTGCTATGGCCAGGTCCAGTTCTATGGAAGAACTGGCGTCGATTTCGCCGATGAGGGCGATCACGTCGGCTCCGTCTTCTTGAAGTCGCTTAATGTGGATCATGAGTTTTAACGATTTTCAAATTTTATGGTTCCTTATTTAAACTTGATGATCATGGTAGTGTAATCATCATTGATATTCTCCGAGCCCGAAAAAGTATATAATTCTTTTATGATGTGCTCTTCGATGTCTTTCGAGGAGTTCATTTTTACTTCGAACACTGCTTTTTCGAGTCTTTCATACCCAAATTCATCCCCTTTACCATTTTTCGCCTCCGTGATTCCATCGGTGTACAACACCATAATGTCGCCAGGCCTGTAGTTGAATTCATTCGCTTGTATGAAATTTCTATATCCCTTGTTGCGGACCATTCCCAGGGCCACGCCTTTGTCTTTCAAATACACCGTTTTGTCGTCTGCCGAACAGTACAGCAACACAGGGCAGTGGCCGGCGCGCGCGTAACGGACTTTCTTGGTTTGTGTATCGAGCGTAAAATAAGTGGCCGAAATGAATGAGCCGCGTTCGAGGCAATGCACCAGCGCCTGATTGGCCCGATACATGAACTCGTCCGGCTCAATACAATCTTGCGACAGGCTGTGAAAGATCCCTTTCATTTGAGACATATGAAACGCCGCGGTGGTTCCCTTGCCAGAAACGTCGGCGATGATAAGAGAGATCAGATGTTCATTGATTCGCAACGTATCGTAGTAGTCGCCCCCGACCTCGTCGGCGGATTCGGAGAACGCAGACACTTCAAAATCTTCGCCCGCTGCGAGCAATTCAGGTAGTAATGACTTTCTGAACAGTTTTTGCGATTTTAAGTTCCTCTTTGTAGCGCTCATTCTGGAGCGCTTCTTCCATAAGCCTGAAATTCTCTATCGATATGCCAGCCTGGTTGGCGTACGTGGCTACAATCTTCGTCATCTCGCGGTTGAAGCCATCGGGCAGCTCCTTGAGCAACGCGAGCATGCCAATGTTGTCACCTTTCACATAAATCGGAAATGCCAGTAATGGAGCGAAAGCGCGACCCTCTGAGGGTTGCCAGGTGTTTGCTGAGGTGTTTTGTTTTGTCGCTGCTTTGATCCAGTATTCCCCGCACATTCTCACGCTCAAGGTGCTGGATTATATCCTTGGCCTCGGTGTCGACGATCTTGTAGGTGTACAGCTGGTGGTTAGCCCGGCTATCGGTTTTGATCTCAAGCCAGGCGGCATCCGCAAAAACCGTACTCACCGACGTCTCCAGCAAGATGTTGTACACGCTCTCTTCGCTCTGTTCTGTTTGTATACTCTGGCTGATGCGCTGGAAATTTACAACCTCTTCCAACTTTTGCTCAAACACCGAAGTAGTAGGCAGGTTGAAGAATATAACGAGAAAGGAAAAGATGCTGTAGAGTGTGACGAACGAAATGACACACAGAATAAATATATGGCTACGGTAATCAGTGAATGTAGTGGCCACTTTGTCAATTGTATCAACACCTGCGCTCAGTGTGAACAGTCCATACAACAGGTAGAATACCGTAAGGAGCAACAAAAGCAGGCCCGTCCATTTTTGTCTGAAGTTGAGGTAAGCTACCCATTTCATGTTGCCCGAGAGTACGAGTGCCAGCAGCAGAAATACCACAAGCAGGGTCACATAGATGCCTTCCACCACGGGGAAGTTAAAAGAGTTGTAGAGCAAAGTTGCCAGCAGGCCATATTCAAAGACGGTCCAAAGCCGGAGCAGCCACTTCGATTTCTGGTAAAGTATGAGTCGCTTCCAGGCGGTGAAGGTCATGAGTATAAACCCGATCGTAAGTCCCAGGTTAATGAGGTAGATAAGGTCGATGTATACGACATGGCCTGTGAGTTTTGTGTTGCCCAGCAGATAGGTGACGAGCCTGAGCACCAGGGAAATTACAGTGGCGACTAACCCGGTGGCAAAAACGCGCCACAGCAGGTCGATAAAATTCAGCACATCGTCGCGCTCGATCTTATACTTATAATAATAGTAGAGGGAAAGAATGAACAGGTTGAGAAGAAGCCTTGGCAGCCAGAGCGGGATATCCGGATCGATGCGGTTTACTGTACTGAAGAGGATGGAAACGTCTGTAAACAGCAATGCCAGCCAGGTGATCACCCCCATGGTGAAAAGTAAGCGTATTAGAGCCTTGGCACGCATGTATTGCTGAAACTGGAGCTTTTTGACAAAAAATAAGCCAACCCACAGGATTGGCCTACAATTATAGGAATATTCGGCTAGATTATTCAACCAGCACCTTCTGTACCAGCAGGGGTGTTGGAGTACTACTTCCGGCTATAGTTCGGCGCCTCACGTGTAATGAACACATCATGAGGGTGGCTTTCGGTTACACCGGCGGTCGATATCTTTACGAACTTGGCCGACTTGAGCTTTTGTATGTTCTTTGCGCCGCAGTAGCCCATACCGGCTCTCAAGCCGCCAACCATCTGATACAGTACTTCAGACACCAGGCCCTTGTAGGGTACGCGCCCCGATATTCCTTCCGGCACGAGTTTCT
>JAAURZ010000301.1 GCA_012031955.1 Bacteroidia bacterium | reverse complement strand
CCCAGGTAGTAGACTCACTTATCAGATTTTTTGCACCATTTCGATGGCTAAGGCTTGTGGTCCGATGTTGATGTCGAAGGTATCCCAGTTGGCCGGAGGGGTCATTTCACCCGGCAGCTCCTTTAGTCTGATGTTGTCGGGTAGTCCAATATAAGGGTGGTAAAAACCGAGTGAAACCAGCTCGCGGAGAGATGCCATTGCGAGGCTGGAGTTGAATGGCAAGGCCAGCACTGCGCCGTAGGTTGCTGGCGAGACTTGAATTACTTCGCTGTTAATATTAGTGCCATGCACGGTGCTTCCCTGATTGCTGACATACCGTGTCCACCGCAAGAACCCGTTCTCGTCCATGTCGGTCACGGTCAGGCAGGCGGTAAGGCCCATGATTGGCTTCCCGAAAGCGGCCTGGCCCGCGTTATAATCAGTTTGGAATGCCAGCACCGAGTTAGTCTTGTATGGCTCTCTTGCACCCGTCCACAACTGCAGCCAGTTATATGTGAAGCCTGCACCGAACCAGCTTGGATAAAATCCATTTTTCTTTTTCCTGACTATGGATCCAAAATGACGGGACTTCAGATCTCCACACGCTACCGCCTCCAGGTAGACCAATTCGGTTTCTTCGGAAAAGGAAAGGCCCCAACGATAGTTATTCGCACTGCCTGTGTTTCCATCGAAACCCATCACAATTTTGTTGCTGGTGTCGATGGCCGTATTCCAATCAGGGCGCGCCAGCAGTTCATTGATCATAGTTACAATCTGTGTGTCGTTTTGGTAGTGTTGTCGCACTACCCTGAGGCCTGCCGCGCACATAGCCCAGTCGATGGTACTTGCATCTTTACTCAAGCCCGAACCATCCAAATTGAAGTAATGGTAAGGAAATCCATGAATGCCCGCCGACCCGTCGAACCAGTTTTGCGCATATTGCCAGTTGAGCATGGCCGCTATTTTTTCTTTGGCCTCTGCCGACGAAATAACCCCATCATTTTTCATGATCAGGAAAGCTGCGTAGGCGTAGCCAAGCCCGGAAAGCGACACTTTCTTTTGATCTGTAAACGACTCGACTACAACTCCTTTGTTGCTGCCGTTATACTTAAAATTATATTGAAAGTATCGGAGTGATGCGCGCTTAAGCCATTGCAAGAATACCGCGTCGCTTGCGGGTGGTATGAATGGCGTTGGAGACGAGTCTGTCAAGTACAGGTCGTCGATTGCAAAGGCATTTTGCCCTTCCATATCAGTCTGATCGCCCTGCACTATTTTAAAGTCGATGCGCTTCAGCTTTTCGCTTGCGATGCTGACATTGAATGTAGCAAAAGTGTCGGCTTTGATTTTCACTTTGGAGGTTTAATGACATTGCCGGCAACGTCAATGGCATCGACGCGCAAAACCATCGAAACTTTGTAGGCCATGGCATTGAAGCTGAACCCCGTAATGGTGCCGGCGATTTCAGATGGCAGCGGCTCTGTGTCAAACTCAGTCTTATACACAGCCATCTTTATGCCTGAGTACTGATTGCTGCCGGCAGCATTAAAGCTGCATTTTAGAACAGGGTTTCCATTTATTCGATCAATTGATAGCATCGTGGCTGCGGATTGACTGCTTTCAATGCTCCGGATAGAGGTATTAAACTCTGTCCAATAGTTTTTGCCTGGTCGCCAGAATAGATCAGACTTCCAATTCTGTAGCGCGCCGAGTCGACCACTGAAGATATTCCAATTTTCTTTTTCTCGTCTCCAGGCTCCGTGCATGATGAATAAGTTACCAGAACTGCAAGAAAAAAAAACAGAAAGCAATCTTAGCATAATCAATTGTCGTTTAACTAACCTCACACGATAGGGCCCGCCGCGTTCATACGACATCACATTTTGAATTTTTTTTTCTTCTGATACATTTAGGTGAAGTAACATTTTAACAACCCAATTGAATTTCATTTTTCCGTCATCGTCACCGGTCATCAGTAGCGCGACGGGTTTAAAAAAGTAATTGGGAAGGTTAACAATTGTTACTTATGCAACTGTCGAACGAGGAGATCTGGGATCGATTCAGAAATGGAGATGAGTCGATGTTTCAATACATATACAGCATCTACTTTGACAAGCTGTACAACTACGGCTTTCAATTCACCCGAAATAAGGAACTCATTGAAGATTGCATCCAGGAATTGTTCATTGAGCTCAGTGACCGCAGGTCGTTCCTGTCGCCGGTAGACCAAGATTTTTGCCCTACCTTTACTCTGCCTATCGCCGAAAAATAATTCGGTTGCGCGACAAGGAGTCGAAGCGGGTTATCCTTCCTGGGCACCGCGACTTCGCCGATTTCTTTGTGACAATGTCGAGGGAAGAGGAAATTGTAGACCTTCAACTTGAGGGGGAACGCCTCAGGTACCTGCAACGGGCAATCAAGGAACTACCCGGCCGCTATCAGGAAATAATCTTTCACTATTTCTACGAAAATCTTTCCTACGAAGACATCCGGTTGATTCTCGGCCTCAGGCATGTGAAATCGGTCCGAAACCTTTTATATAGAGCCATCAGGGTGCTCAAGACATCTTTTGCTGATGGAGGGGCACACCCGGGTCAAAGATCTTCGCAAGCATATGACTTTCCGAATGAACAGCCTGATCGGGGCATGCCTGCAATAGGCGAGTCGTACGCTCCGGAAATCGTAGCGGGCGGCGGTTTGATTGGAAAGCCTGTTGCGGGGAAGTGAAAAAGCCGGGTGCCCATGAACGGGCAGCCCGGCATAAGACACATATTTACCTCACTATCAATTTAACAAGCTTGTGGGTTTTCGGACCCCGAATCGCGAGCAGGAACACGCCGTGCGCCCTGGCCTCTGCCAAATCATGGAATTGAATTATGTAGCGCCCGGGTTTATCGAACGTCCATTCAGGCCTTGCCATCACTCTTCCATTCAGATCAACCAGCATGCCCTGGTATTGCCCAGCCTCGGCGATACTAAAACTCAACAGAAACTCGCCATCATAGGATGGATTTGGTGAGCACAAAATTTCGGTTTGCACCGGGTCGGAAGTTTCTGCGACCTGCACTGTCTCCTCGCGCGCGCTGCCTGAGGTAACGGAGTGCTCCCACGAAGCAAGCAGTGCCTCGTATGCACGCTTGGCGGAATTGTCTTTGAGATAATCCCTGGCGATACCATAGCGGTCTTTTCCCAGGTACTGCTCGATGGCGAGGGCCGCGGAACCGACGTTGATGTCGAGCAACTTCCAACTCGGTATGGGTGCCAGGCCGGCAGTGTTGGCCAACTGCACATTATCCGGCAGACCGATTAGCGGATGCACAAAACCCATGTCCATATAATTCTTAATGGACTCTGCGGCCTGTCCCGTAGTATTGAGAAATGGAAGCGCCAACGCGTTGCCGTACGGCGCAGGTGCCGTTTGAACTACATCATAAGGGTTGTCGGTGCCATGTCCAAACGACCCCTGGTTGCTGATGTACCTGTTGTGGTCGATCCACCCATCTTTATGAATAGTGTTTACGACGCTTGCCGCGGTAAGTCCGATATACGGGCGCTGAAACACTTGTTTGCTGGCGTCGTAGTCATTGGAGAATGCTGTGATGCTGTTTCCGCGTATGGAGAAAATTTTGCCCTCGTTTCCAACGTGTAGTTGCCGGCCCACAACTGATACCAGTTGTAGGTGAAGCCTGCTCCAAACCAACTCGGGTAGTACCCATCTTTTTTTCTTGCGGGTTATGTGACTCAGGTACTCAATCGTAATATCGTCGCAATATCCGTTGCTGCAGTTGTTTTTTGTAGTTTTGTTTGGCTTGTTTCTCAAGAGCAGTAGCGTAGGCCTCGGCGTATACCAGGTCTGTTTCTTCTGAAAATGCCACGCCCCACATACCACGGCCTTTGTTGGGTTCGCCTCCTATCCACACATCCATGCTGATCTTGAAATCCTCTTCGTTCATCACGGGCTTGTTCTTCTCATCCATGATAGGTTTGCCCGCATCGTCGAGTTTCCGTGTCTTATACTTTGCGCGGAACCGGCCCCAGTGGGTTTTGTTGATCAACTCGTCAATCATAGTCCGGATTTCGTGTGAATCCGAATCAGAACCCTGGTATCTTACGCGTGCCACTCTGAGTGCGGCCATGCACATGGCCCAATCGATGGTGCTTACCTCTTCAAAAATTCCCAGGTCGATCCCATACGCCGCTTTGCTTGAATAGTCTCTATTTATATAGTGCCAGGGCACGCCGTACCAACCATCAAGACCGTCAGTCGGACTGAGGTTGTACAGCCAGCGGATCAACTTCAAGACCTTTTGCCTGGCGTCGGCCTCGCTTATGAGACTTTTGTCGCCGGCGAGCATCGTGCAGGCGATGGCATAACCCATGCCGCCGATAGAAATCTTGTTTGGTTCAGTGGCGGACTCCGGCACGGCGCCCGCATGTATTGTCTGATTGTTCCTCTTAATCGT
>JAAURZ010000300.1 GCA_012031955.1 Bacteroidia bacterium | reverse complement strand
GATGGCGTCGGGCGAATGTTGCACGATGTTTTCAGTGACCGACTTTTACGATACCGGCGTTGGTGCCGATAAGGTCGTCGCGGCTCATGCCGGGTTTGCGGGGCAGGCCGGAGGTGATTACCACCACGTCGGAATTGGCCGTCTTCGCATATTCGTTGGTGGCGCCGATAGTGCGGGTGTCGTAAAGATCGATGGGTGCCTTCTGCCAGATGTCGAGCGACTTGCCTTCGGCAAGCCCTTCTTTGATATCCACCAGCACCACCTCATTTGCCACTTCGCGATATGCCAGTACGTCTGCACAAGTAGCACCTACGTTACCCGCGCCAACTACAGTAATTTTCATAGAATTCGATATTTTGGTTATAGTTTGATCCGATCTGGAAATTGCAGATTGTTTGCTCGGAGGCGTGTCGTGTTGCGATAGCGTGTTGCACGATTGCTCAGTAGGTTGGTTTCCTTAAAACCGGCCGGCAAGTTATCAATTCAATTCGATTTAGGAAATTACGGGAGGTGCATTTTCGGCCCCGTCGAGCGGGAAAAATTAATGGGTCGAGGTGTGCGTCATTACCAGGATGCGGCGGGTTTTGTCGGTCACCTTGAACGGGTCGGCAATCCGCAGCCCCGGCAGCCATACAATCTGTTCGCCGCTGGTCACCACGGTAATATGTTGTTTGTCGGGCAGCGGCACTTTGCTGTCAATGAGGAAGTCGCTCACTTTCTTGGTGTGGGTCATGCCGAGCGGCACAAACAAGTCGCCCTCGCGCCAACTGCGCCACGTGAGCGGAAATTGTATGCTGTCGGCATCCACCTGCGCCACGTTGAGGTCGCGCGACAGCGTGAAGCCGGGCGCATCTTTGCTCTCCAGTTGCAGTGTGTGACCCAGGTGTTGCACTTCGTGCGCGCCTTCGGCCACCGTAGTTTCAAAGGGATGCACACGACCGGCCAAGGGCGTGAGCAGGAAGTGGCCGCGGTCGTAGGTAAGCTGGTGCGTGCCACTGTAGTACACCTTGCCCGAATGGCGCGCTCCTGCTGCAAGCTTGCATTGCTGAAAGGTGAAGCCTTGATCTTTGATGATCTCCCACAGCAGCCAGCCCGGCGACGGTTCCTGGTTCAATAGTTCTGCATTGATTTGCACGCGCTCTCCATCGTGTTGCACGGTTCTTTGCCTGAAGCTGTCTATCCCCGTAAGGGTCATATCCCATGCGCCCTGCAAGCGCTCGAGCGTGCTGCGAAAGGTCTCCTCCAGCCCCGGGTTAATCTGCTTCAGCACAGGCACCACCTGGTGACGAATAAGGTTGCGCGAATATTTTTCAGTGCTGTTCGAACGATCGTCGCGCCAGTGGATGGCATGCGCGGCGGCATACGCCTCGATCATGGATCGTGTGGCAAACAACATAGGACGGATTACCTCTTCATGTCTCACGGCGATGCCGGCAAGACCCTCTGCACCGGTGCCCGCGCGAGGTTAAACAGGGTAGTCTCAAGTACATCGTTGAGATGATGCGCGGTGGCTACACAATCATAACCATGGGTGGTCATAAGCTCGGTGAAGAACTCATATCGCAACACACGCGCCGCCACCTGTATCGACAACTTTTGAACGGAGGCAAAACGCTCGGTATCAAAACGGCGCGTATGCACCGCTACGTTCATCGCCGACGCCGCGTCGGTTACGAAGGCCTCGTCCGCGTCTGACTCGTCGCCACGCAGGCGAAAGTTGGCATGCGCAATGCCCACACGAAACCCGGCAGTCGCAAAGAGGTGCGCCATCACCATCGAGTCGATGCCCCGCTTACGGCGAGCAACACATGTTGGCTGGTCGTACACAGCCGGTGGCTATCGATGTGGCGCAGAAATTGTTCGAGCATAAGCCAAAGATAAGTTTTTCACTAATTTTGCCCCCCAGTATGTGCAAGCACAAAGCCATCATTTTCCTTTTCCTGCTCCTGGTGAGCGTTGCGGGCTGGGCACAGCGGCAGGTGGACATCAAGCAGGCCGGGACTTTGCGCAGCGGAAGCCGCCCCGATGGCACTACTTTCGATCGCCTTATAAACGACGTTATCCTGGTGCATGGCAACACGACCATCTACTGCGACTCGGCCTACCACTATACCAAGCTGAACTCGGTGGAGGCCTTCGGGCGGGTGCGCATCACCGAGGGAGACTCCATCACGGTAACAGGGCGCAAACTGGAATACGATGGCAACACCCGCGTAGCGAAACTTCGCAATAATGTAATTTTCACCAAGCTCGCCACGGCCACGCTCTACACCGACTACCTCGACTATGATCGCAACCGAAACATCGCCTACTATTACAACAACGGAAAGCTGGTGGACTCTATCAACGTGCTCACCAGCAACAAGGGGTATTATAATGTAAATACAAACCTTGCGGACTTTCAAGAAAGACGTGGATGTGCAAAACCCCGACTACAACATGAAGTCGGACAGCCTGCAATACAACTCACGCTCGAAAGTCATCTACTTCGTCACCACCACCACGGTCACGGACATGGAAGGAAATACCTTCGTATATGAAGACGGCGAATACAACACGAGCATGCGCAAGTCGATACTCGGTTCGGGTACGGCAGAAACGCCGGAATACCAACTGAAAGGCGCACGATATTCCCTCGACGACATCCGCAAAGTGTACCATGTGAGCGGCAACGTTGTGATGACCTCCAAAAAAGAAAACCTGATCATCTACGGGCAGCAGGCCGACTACTACAAAAACCGGGGCATCACCAAAGTGTACGATCATGCATACCTGGCGAAGGTAACAGACGACAATGACACGCTCTTTATGCGCGCGGACACGCTGGTGTCTATCGACAACGAAGACCCCGCTAAAAAGCGATTGCTGGCCTATCACCATGTGAAGATATACAAGTCAGACCTGCAGGGCGTTGCCGACTCCGTCGAATACCGGGCACCCGACTCAACGATCTATTTCTATCAACACCCTGTACTTTGGAGTCAGGGCAACCAGATGACGGCCGACTCCATCAGCATGCTCATCGAAAACAACACCGTGAGCAGGATATTCCTGGTGGCCAATGCATTTGTGATTTCGCAAGACACGCTTGTGAACTACAACCAGATAAAAGGCCGCGACATGACCGCCGAGGTGAAGCAGGGCAAGATAAACCGCGTGTATGTGGATGGCAATGCAGAGTCACTCTACTTTGTGCTGGACGAAAAGACGATGGCATTTACCGGCATGAACAAAATGGTGTGCAGCAGCATACTCATCCGTTTTAAAGACGGACAGGTCGACAACATGACGAGTTACCAGCAGCCGGACGCGCACTTCATTCCGCCGCATGAACTCGGCAAAGACCAACGCGCACTGAAGGGTTTCACATGGCTAAACGACAAGCGACCCACACGTGCCATGGTGGTTGAAAATCCAGTTGCCGACCCTAGTGAAAAGAAACCGGACGCAGCCACGCCGAAGACGCAACCGAAACAATCGCTGCCTCAGAAACCACGCCGCAGGAGCAATTCCGACAAGCAGTAGCCTACCCCCCCATGCACCCACATGACGACCGTTTGATAGCGCCGCAAACGATTGAAGGAATTATTTAGTGTATACTCCCCGTAAATAGTTTGATGTATCCTATGGAAAACGATTGAAATTCCTAAATTTTGTACAAACCAGGGTGTGACCGGATGAATTGTCCATTCGGCAGAACTGATGCGCGGGGAAGATGATAGCCTTGGACAAGTCAACAATTAACGAATGAAACATCTCTACCCGCTGATCTTTGCACTGCTGCTGATCTCTGCGGCCTGCGCGCTCAAAGCTTCGAGCTTGCCGGCCAGACAGAGACCAACCGCGGTCTTATCGGCGAGGTGATACGCGCTCCACTCAAGTTCAAAAACCTCACTGACAAACCCATCACGCTCATATTGCGGCGTATCGACACGCAGATCGGGACTTCTCAAAGCAACTACTACTGCCTCGACAACACATGCATGGATCAACGGATTGCCGACTACATCATCCGCCTGGAGGCAGGTCAGTCGCTGTCATCGCTGCAAGTGGCGCTCGATGCGGGCCTGTCGCCCGGCGTGAGCTCGGTGAAATACCAGGTACACAACAGGGCCACGCCAACCGACATTGTGGAATTTGAAGTGCATTTTGCCGTAGACGAGCGCCCTGCCAGACCTTCAATTTACTCATCGAAGGTGATTACGGTGCAGGATGTCTATCCCAATCCGGTAACCGACCAGGCCAACGTGGACTACCGCATCGCAAGCGACCGCGTGAAGGCCAAACTCGTGATACACAACATTTTAGGGAACCAGGTGGCCGAATACGATCTGCCGGCCTACGAAAACAAGCTAAAAGTACGAACTGACGAGCTCAATGCCGGCGTCTATTTCTATACTCTCTACGTGGACAACGAGGGCGTAATGACCCGTAAACTCATTGT
>JAAURZ010000299.1 GCA_012031955.1 Bacteroidia bacterium | reverse complement strand
GTGGGTCGCCAGAACTATCTCTCTGCATAAGCGACTGGTGGTTATGGTTGAAAAATTTAACCTGGCACTCGTCCACAACCCGTCGGCTACTGTGCAGGTACGTATTACGCCGAGCGATGAGAAGCATGCAACCCTTGGCAGGCGGTCGATACCCTACTATTATAAATCGAAAGAGGTATCAACACTGGCCGGTGGCGAAACACTGGAATACTACTGGAACTTCGACTACACAAGGATGCACGACATTGGGTCGGCAACCCATGTACTGAGCTACGAAAACCAGTCTGCTGATCAGTCGGTAATAGGCACGCGCCTCACCACACCACTCTATTATAATATAGACGGACTTCCCTTTCTGCGGGTTGAAGGCCATATGGCCAAGAATGCCCTGGCCGTAGCTACGACGCTGGATGGCCTTAAGAAAACCTTTAACCTTGCTTTCGACACCGTCCTGCTTCAGTTGGATCCCAACGCGGGCACCGTAGAGCTCAACTACGACCACGGGTTCGAAGACCTGCAGGAAGAGTATACATTTCACAAAAGTGTATTCTGTGGTTATGTGCACGACCTGAACAACCTTTTCGAGTATGTTGCTGAACATGCCGGAGACCCTTTCTTTAATGGCCACGACATGAATGCAGAACTCGAAGAGCTGAAGAAAATCGTGGAACCCCTGAAGCTCCTCTGCAAGCTGCTACCTGAGTGTCTGCACGATTTTAACTTTGCCGACTTTGCTGCTTCATACAAGACTTTGATGCAGAATGCCATCGATTATATTCTTGTATATCATAAGCTGTTGAACGAAATCAAGATCAACGCAGGCGACGAGGCAGACCTTCCCACTATCAATGGGATCATTCAACGCGTTTCTCCGATAGTATTGCGTTTTCTCGACCTATGGTTCTTCGTGAAATTCTATCGCCTCTACTACTCGTTCAAGCGTCGTGAGTATTACCTGCGATCAGTGTCGGCAGTTTTTCAGGGTACATAGGCAAACATCCGGGAGTCGAGCACCTTGCCGGCGTTTATAAAGGAGGCACGTTCATATTACTTTACAACAACGCGGCAGAAAAGAAGGTGATCGCTGATTTTTCACTGCCTTATCAAAGTTGTTGCCTCGACATTCCCATGTGCGGCGACGTGGGATTTGAGTACCAACCATTGCCATTTGCCAAACCGGACTACGCAATTACTGTGATAGATGTGCCTGTGGAAATCGACGTGATGATCAACGACACCGGCCTCTTCGACGGCAACTACGAGATCGACTTTGATGCGACATCGGGGCAGGGCGGTTCGGTAATACTCGTCAGCGGAAAATCGCTGTTGCAGTACAAACCGAAAGCGGGCTTTACAGGATTCGACAAATTCAGCTACCGTTTGAAAGACATCGACACGGGTATGATTGACACCGGTGTGGTGACCATACTGGTGAAAGAACCTGTAGTTCTGGAGGGATGCTACAGCGTCGACATACTTGTTTGTTGGAATGGCGACACGGACTATCTTAAACTGGCTCTCAAGGCACGTGGATTGAGCACCACCGGATCTGTTTCTGAATTGGCGACACGATTGCTCAAGAGCTTGAGGGTTTCACATGGATTTACGGAAGACGAACTCGCAAACGGAGTGCTCGTGGATCCTGCGGCCAGGCTTCAACTTGTGACATGTGCGGGCCTGTACGACAGTGACTACAATTACCCTCAACAGTCGCAACTCATTCGAGATTATCAAAACGCGAACTGTGGGCCCGTAGCCGGCTGCACCGTAACCGTAATCAATGGCCGGGTTGTCGACTCAAACAGGACTCCTTTCCCGGGTGTTACGATTACGGTGCCGGGAACTACAATGGGTACGATTACAGATGTCGACGGCAGATTCCGGCTCGACATCGGCACTTCCGGAAAGGCAATTCGCGTACAGGCGGCCGGGTATTTCCAGGCGGAAGTATTCGTGTGCAAGGAAAGCACAATAGAAATCGTAATGATACCGATTGCTCGCCTGGCAATAGACTTTGGTTTAATTGAGGACATACGCGTTTTAGCCGCCATTGCAAAGGCAAGGCGAATATCGATTGTCACACCCGACGATCGCAACGCGGTGATTGCTGCGTTGAATCGCTCAGAAGCTGCCAACAACCTCCATCGCGACGAATTCAAGTTGCTCACCAACGACATGATCAAGGCGGTATTGGAAAAAATGCATATCGAATTTGCGTCGAACGATAAAAAAGAAGAACTGATAAACAGGCTCTTTGCCCAATAAGCAATGATCAAACAGCGACACCTCATTGCCCAACAAGTATTGGAGTTGACCACGGCATCGCAGCAACATGCTCCTGCTTTGCAACGTGAACTCAGCGCCCTTTATCAGGACGAATTGCTGCCACTGATCAACGAAGTCTTCGATGAAGCAGTTGGGCCGCACGAGTGCCTTCGTATCAATCGCCTTGAGATAGACCTGGGGCACATAACCGACACAAACTACGAAACACTGAAAGATCGACTGCGAAAGAAATTGGGTGAAGCATTACGCCACCAGGCCGCTCAGTCGTTCTACGACTACGGACAACAGGAACGAGGCTTAGCCGGACGAGAGGTATCAACAAAACCGGTGGCGCAATCCGACATGGAACTGCTGGCCGCCTTCATCACAACAGGCCGTCTTCCCTGGTGGGCAAGCAGCGCTGAATCTACCTCCATCGCGCAACTGGCAGCAAAACTTATCGACAGCCAACCCGATCGGTTCCGCGTTGCCTTGATCCGGCTTTTGGAAACCGACACATACGCCGAGCGTATTATCCACCAACTGCCTGACGCTGTTCTGATAGCATCCCTGCGATTGCTCAATCCCGACCTGGCCGCTGCTGCGGCCAATATCCATCGCAACCTCATGGCCATGCATGGAACCGATCAACTCTTGCCTTTAAGCAAGTCGGCATTCAGGCTTGTACTTTGGCGCTCTGCATTTCGGCATGCGATCCATCACAACCCTTACGCGTTAAATGCGCGCGCAACAAAGCGCATCGCCAGCCAACAAATGCAAGGGCAGCAATCCACCGCGCACAACTATGCCAGCGAGTTGCTCAATGTAATGCTGGAAAAGCTTGATGAAACATCGAATCGCAAAGAGCTGCTTGTAGCCTGGGTAACGCGCGCACTCACGGCGCGAAAGCGAAGTCCGTATCTCGTCGACAAAAAGTACTTGAAGTCAAAGCTCAAGAACTGGAAGACACAACCAACGCAAACATCGCGCAGCGTTGCATCTATCGTGTCTGCCCAAGCGAATATACAGCAATCTGTTCGGGATAGTCCAGTCGAACATCGCGAATCGTTTCCCGAAGACGAAGCGATTGCCGTGAGCAATGCCGGCATCGTTTTGCTCTCGCCTTTCTTGCCAGCTTTTTTTGAAGGCCTCGGTCTGGTTGAATCTAAAGCCTTCGCGACTGACGACGCCGCCGCGCGTGCTGCCCTCGTGTTGCAATACCTGGTAACGAAAGATACAGTTATGCCAGAGCATGACCTCGTTCTCAATAAAATCCTCTGCGGCCTGGATATAAGCATCCCGCTACCCGCTGCACTGGATCTGACTGCCACGGAAATTGATGAATGCGAACACCTGCTGAACGTGGTGGCCGCAAGGTGGGATGCGCTAAAAGGCACGTCAGGTGAGGGACTCAGACAGACCTTCTTCCGCCGCGACGGCATCATTCGTCACCAAAACCAATCATGGAAGCTTACCGTTGCACAGCGGCACTGTAGATGTGCTGGTAGACAGGTTGCCTTGGACGATCTCGATCATACGGCTCCCATGGAGCAAACAAATGTTATATGTAGAATGGTAGATCGCATAAATCATAATGCCACGGATATTGGTCTTGAGCTCGAGTGGCTCAAGAAGATTCTCAGAACGCGCTCTGCCATCAACGGCAAAGAGAAAGTAGACTTTGCAAGTGTGCTCGAAATTCCGCCGCCCCATTTTAATGGAAGCCCGTCGGGGTATGCCGCGTTTGTTAAGCAACACAACCTCACACCTGAAGATCGTTTCCTTCTCATTCTTGCCGCAGTGCCGCACATCAAACCCGAGTTGCTGGATATGTTTCTTTCAAGGAACAATGCCACACAGCAAGTGTATACCGAATTCGGAGGGTACAAAGGAAAGCATCACGGCGGTTTTATTCCCACGGGAGAAACTGTCATGTTCATACTTGCCGGAACCGACCTTGAGAAACGTTTTCAACTCAATCGTATTTTCGATCGCGACCACTTTCTCATACGTGAGCATATAATAAAACTGTCGGAAGTCGACATGGACGAATCGTACCTTAGCGGCGCGCTCACCATTTCGCGCGACGTGCTGGATCTTTTTACCACCGGCCTTTCAAGGAAACCTACGTTCAGCTACGAATTTCCCGCGCAATTACTAACCACGCGGATGGAGTGGAGCGACCTTGTGCTGAATCGGT
>JAAURZ010000298.1 GCA_012031955.1 Bacteroidia bacterium | reverse complement strand
ACCGTAGATATACGTTGCCCCGTCTTCCTGCAAGACTTTAAAATCGGATCCTACATGCACATAGGGCGGGCGATTCGTGAAATCATTCTTGGCAAACTGAAGCATCCAGGTGTAAATTTCATACTGCGCGTTTCGGTTCATGATTTCATTCCACCCTTCATGGCCGCGCGACTGGTTGAAAGTAAGCTCAGGTGCATAATGCCCGTCGCCACAACCATTGATCGCGTTCACCATGTCAATTGGAAAGGACGTTGACAAGAGGTTGTCTTCTGAACCGTGAAATACCCAGACGGGTATGTCTACAAGATTACATGCCTGGTCGATGGCGAGGTTGGTCTTGCCAGAGATAGGCACGATGGCAGCCACTTTGTCCGGATGATTGGCCGCGTAAATCCAGACACCCGATCCACCCAGGCTCAACCCGGTAACGTAAACGCGATCCGTGTCGACATTGCGTTGTGTCTTTGCATGCTCGAGTACCGCATCGACCGAGTCAGGGTCCCACTCATGGTCAGCGTACGGCAAGCCATCAATGGGTTTCATCTGCGGAGACACCACGATGAAAGGGTAGCTCGTCGGCCACTGGCCAATGCGCGATCAACCTCGTCGGATGCGAAGGGTGCAGTAGTTTGCGTGAGGAGCGCGAGGTCGTCGCCGATTTCAGCTTGACCATGAAGCACGATCAATACCGGCGTTTTCCACACCCGCATCGTAGGAGGTTGGCGTGTACATAAGATACTTCAGGCCCTCCGGAGTTTCGAATGCCGATTGCTGCGCGAAGCCTGACCGCACAGCCGATGATAGACTTATGAGCAGGAGAAGTAAATAGCGCATGGCCGAAGCCGCAAAAAATTTGTCTCTAGACCACATCGATGGGTTATTGTTTAGCAGCCAACCAGACAATGATGAGACAACCTAAAATTACGAAAGGATGGGTGATACTGCAATCGTGCTACGAGAAAGCATTGGCTTATTGCTATGATTCAACGGTAAGTTAAAGTTCAGTCAGTTGTATGGCTGAAGGATGGGGTGCTTCAGCTACACTTGTGGCGCAGACATGGCCACACAACGGCTGCTAAACTTGATAGTCAGAATGGGATCGTGATATGGGAATGAATACAAAGTGATTCCGCCGAGATTCGAACTCGGAACCTACTGCTTAGAAGGCAGTTGCTCTATCCAATTGAGCTACGGAACCAGGATGTGTATGATGAATGCGGAGAGGGGGGGATTCGAACCCCCGGTACGATTTTACCCGTACGACAGTTTAGCAAACTGCTGGTTTCAGCCACTCACCCACCTCTCCTGATGGGATGTTCTCATCATTGTTTTCCAACGAAACAGACTGGAAAGCCTGCCCGCCAAACCGTCCCGAAAAGCGCCGATAAAGGATATGTTGCCGCTATGAGAAACAAAATCCTTTCCGGTCCGGGAAAGGAAGTGCAAATATAAACGTTGGCAGTAAACTACAACACTCGCACATTCAATTTCTGGCTTTTTTGGCTGGAATTCCATGTTTGAGCTGGTTCGACAGACTGGGTCGCGGTACGCCAGGGTCTTCCGTCGCTTACCGTTTCTTGGCTCGCAGGAGTGAGCCGGTCATAGTGGCGAAGCCGCCAACCAGACCGCCAATGAGCGCAGTGGCCAGGTAGAGGACGCCGGCACTCATGTGCAGTACACCAGCGACCTGCGCCGACAACCCGGTGGTTGTCGATGCGTCTTGCAACCATGCTTTTATCAGCCACATCAGCGCTACGCCGGCAAAGCCGCCAACGAAACTGAGTCGCCCGGGTAGCGCATATCCAACTACAAACCCGACGAGGCCGATCAACCACCATGGGCCAGGAAGCAGCGCGATGTAAGTAAGAATAGCGATTAGAACTGCTTGCGTAAAGACTCTCATTTGGCTGCGGGATTGAGCGTGACTGTAAAAGCGGTGGAAGGGTCGGAGGGCTGGCTGGTAAAGCTCAGGCGGAAGTATCGCCGGCGGCCCAGTCGTCGAGCAGGTCGTCGTAGTGCGGGCTTCCGATGTTTCCATCCTGTCCGCCCGGATAGACGCCGTAAGCGACAATGCCGGTACGCTCCAAACTGACGATCATCCGCCAGGACGGGCCATGCCTATGGCCGGATGCGTCTACATTATCATAGTTGCCGCCATGTTCCACGTGGCGGCTTAGCGCTTCCTGTCGTGTCAGGTGTTCAACGTAAGTGTCTTTGTAATCGGCCCATCGCGGGTCATTGCCATGTTTGCCTCGCCACTTTTCAACGTCGGCCACGCCATCCTTAAACGCCATCCTGATTACGTCACCGGCGGTTTCCTTTTCAGCCGTTTCCACAATATCGAAGAAGGACAACGACGGGTGATTTGCGATCAGGTAAAGTGTCTGAAAAGCAGTCGGGCGCGACAGGGGCACCTTGGCGTCATAGATTTCGTCCCAAATCAGTGCATAGAGATTGGAGAGCCAGGCTTCAAAATAAACGGCCGCTTCGGACTGAATCGAGTTTTGGAAGTCCCACCCGCGAAGCAGGTCGATAGCCCTTTTCTCCGCCTCGCTCATCACGGCCGGGTTGAGGTTTGCCAGCAGCATGCTGAGGTTTTCGGATGCCTTCAGGTTTGTACGTGTCGTTTTGCAGCGTCATCATATCCTCCACAGTCACGCTTGTATCCGCCCGGAGCACATCATTGATGCGCCTGTTGCGGTATGCCTCGTAGCTGGTGGCGGTTATATAATAAGGGTACGTTGAATCGGCCGGGTATTGGTTGGCCGAGCTCACAAATCCGCGGGGAGGGTTTTTGTACATGACGTTTTCGCGCGACGGAATAAACGCCTGCCAACCATTGGAAGACCGGGTTCCGTCGAGGGCAAACTTTCCTTCGAGGTGTCTTCGCATCGGAAATTTTCCTTGAATACGCATGGCTATATCACCTGATACTGAGGCAAAAGCGAAGTTCTGCGCCGGCGAGTTGAAATGATCCAGCGCGTTCATGTATTGGCCGTGATTCTGGGCGCGATTCAGTTGATAGAAAGTAAGCAGGTCTTCCGAGCCATCGTGAGCAATCCACCTGAACGCATAGTGTTTTCTGGCACTTTCGGCGCGGAATCGTTCGTCGTAGGGTACCGGTCCCCAGCGTGTGTACATCACGCTGTCTGCAAACGTGGCACCGTCGCGCACCTTCAATTCTTCCACCACCACCTTGATGTCAACCCATTGATCATCAAGCTTGTATTTGGACTTGTCGCCGTTGAATTCCATCGCGTACCAATCCACGAGGTCGCGTTGCGCGTTGGTGACGCCCCATGCGATGGAGTCGTTGAAACCGATGACCACGCATGGCGCGCCGGGCAGCGTTGCGCCCATCACATTTACGCCGGGAGCCGACAAATGCGTGACGTACCATATCGACGGCAGTGTGAGGTCGAGGTGTGGATCATTGCAAAGGATCGGTGCGCCCGAGGCAGTGCGGCCGCCGCTGACTGCCCAGTTGTTGCTGCCAATGTTAGGGTCCGGTACCGACAGGCCTGTGACTGCGATGAGGTCTTCGGGCACCGCAAGAGGAATGGTATCCAACTGAGGAGCTTCGAAATTCCATTGCCCCGGCTTTTCCACGATGGCGTCGCCTACCTGTTCGCGGTCGGGGTACAGCAACGCAACCATATCTTTTCCGAATAGCTTCAGTGCATTTGTCATCTGTATGTCCTTGTCGCCCATGTTGAGGGTTTGCGCCATTGACTTCATCAGAAGCACGCATTTAAGGGGTGTCCATTGCTCGGGCGCATAGTCGAGCAGTTTGTATTCGAAGGCCAGGTCTTCGTAGTCGAGCAACGCGATGTAGGCATTCACGCCGGCGGTGTATGCTTCAATCACCTTCATCATCGCCGGATTCTGCCGGGCGGATTCCAGCGCGTGCTGTGCGCCGAAGACCACGCCAAGCCTGCGCTGGTTTCGGTCGTAGTCAAGGATTACGTTCGTTTTGCCCATGCGCCCAGGATCTCGGAAATTCTGCCCGCCGCAGCGTGCGTTTGAAACTCCATCTGCCAGAGCCGGTGCATGGCCGTTACATAGCCCTGCGCAAAGTACAGGTCTTCATCATTCTCTGCGAAAATGTGTGGAATCAAAAGGCTGTCGAACGAAACTGTGATGGGACGAGAAATTCCGCCCAAACTGATTTCCATATCGTCAGCACTAGCAGGCGCGGCATTGTTCCAGAACCCATGAAAGGGATCGAGGAACTTGCCCAATGGCGGCACGCCCTGGCCACCCACAACCCAGCGGTTGTTGAGCACGAATATGAGGACGAGGGTAAAGATCAGAGAAGCTGAGAACTTGATCAGGCGCATGCGGGGATGAGTTTCGGGTTTTAATGTAAAAAGCTTTTCCTAATTTTCGAGCTTATTTAAACAATAAATTGGATGCCGGCTCAGGAAGTACTGGATAAATATACCAAAACCATCATTCGAAGAGCCA
>JAAURZ010000297.1 GCA_012031955.1 Bacteroidia bacterium | reverse complement strand
ACCAGACTCTGGTTGCCGGACGCGTAGTTGGCGTAGCCCCAATGATCGATGCTTTTGGCTGTGCGCGGTGGCAGTTCACTGTAGTAATCAAACTTGTGCACAAGCGGCGTAGTGCTACCGCTGTTGCCGTGCTCTGACACTGAGCGAAGCGTGAGCCGGTTTGTGCTGTAGTCGTGGATGAGTGAAAAGGATTTTGTCAGCGTGTTGTTGTACCGAATGTGTACACCCTCGAGGGCATGCAGTCCTGTGCCGGTAATGTCTGTTCTTTCATTGCCCGGAATAAATTCTGCCGAATGGCCATCCTTAGTAACAATTCTCGAAAGGCGAACGCCGCCGACGTTAAGCTGGTGGTAGCCGGATGATTGCTCGCCGGCAATGGTGCCGGCGCATTCGCTGTCTCCGCCAACTTTGTAGGTAATCGATAGCGCGTTTAGTATCTGGTAACTGAGTGTGTATGTTTCATAGCTAAATCGTATGTAGTTGATATTGTTTTGTCGACGATCTCTGACAAATACCAAGCCGTGGTCTGGTTGGTAACAGGGTCGATGTAGCATTGACGTGAGTCGGTTATTGACTCTGTAACCTCAACCGCCCTGAATTTGTAAAGGGTTCCGTTGTCGGAAATGACGTCCCACCCGGCAATGCCCGTTTTGATGCCATTAAGTGTTTGCCATACGATTGAAACCCTGATTTTTTTATTGGAATCTACTGTCACATTTCCACCCCAGTCAAAGGCAAAGCGCGCCTGAATGTCGCCAAGGATAAGGTAAAAGGCGTCCGGCTCTGCGTCGAGGCATCCGTTTGCCACGTCTTTCAAATATCCATATCGTACGGGTGTGTTGTCACGTTCGTCGTTTAGCAACTCGTAGCTGATGCCGTCATTTATCAATCCGAAAAAGCCGCGCGCAATATTGCCCTTGTTGTACTCATCCACGTTGCCATGCACCGTGCGTATCACAGCGCCTCCTGCACTAAGGCTCCAGCCAATCCCCACCCACGAAGCGATTTCTTCTACCTTAATTCCTGACGCATGATAACTTAAGGCAATCGGAACGGCCAGTTCTCCTTGCGTGAGTGTGGCGATGGGAACGGAAATTTCAGGCACACCCGTGTACAAGCTTACCGGGGTCTCAATGTACTTGCCAAGCGAAGCGGCTTCAGGTGATGGCGGAATTACATTCGGACGATTGTTTTGCGCAAAGGTGGTGGCGGATATAAGCAGCCCCGCCAGGCAGATGATTAGTCTCATGTTTTCTAAGAAAAAAATAAAGTGATAAGTCAGCGTGTGCACGACGACTCCGCGTGGAAGCAATTCAACCTGCTGCCAGTACGAACAACATCCTGGGGAAGGACCTAGAAATTCCCGCTAACGGAGCGAACATACCAAAAGAAACTTGACCACTGTTGATGTCTCAGTATTTCTTTTTGCAGGAAAATGAAGTGAGTGATTTGTAAATCGTATGTCATGTAGATTCTCCACTGATTGCAATTGAATCATTGAGCTGCACAAGCACGCGACATTCGTTGTACTGAGTTTGAAGAAATAACATTCACGGCTTTTTGCCCTTCGCTTGATGCACGTCAAGCAATACGCCGGCTCAATATCGTTGATCTCTGGCTCTAAGCGGCGTTAGCCTACGTAGTATTCATCGAGTGCAAAGAACGTATGTGTATTTGCAAATGATTGCGTGGCAATTCGTCCGAAAACCAGTTTGATTAGCTTTTTTTCGGATCCGTAAAGATTTTTGGCCGCGAAGTTTGCTGGCCAGTTATGTAAAGTGAACGTGATTGAAGTGTAACAGATAAGATTTTCTACCAGCAAGATTATCCTTATCTGTCGCTAAGCGGCCTTACTTTAGATTTAAGAGGCGTGCTCACGCCCGGCCTATACGTGGTGAGCATACAGACAACGACAGGAAGTTATTCCAGGAAAATGATCGTAGACAGTGTCCCGAAAACAACGAGTAGTCCCTCAATCAGCGACAAAGTGAACTACAAAGGGCGTTTGTATGCGTACGACACAAAAAAGAACCGGGTGATGTTCAGACATCGAATTCACCCGTTCTCATTTTTCACGATGTATCTCTTTTTCATCGACACTTTTTACGAATCTTCCTTTATATCGTCGGTCGATCGAGTATAACTTCACTTCGTCTGTGCCTGGCATGCGGATGGCACTGTACTTTTTACCGTCGTAGATTACCGTTTCCATACAATAACTACGCGATTGAAGCGCGATGAGTTCAGCAGGTGGTCACTTTTTCAGTCCCTCGTTCGTATGATGGTGTCTTCATGTATCCAGCAGTTGATCGTTTTCCTGTCGCCTGTATTCCAGTTCAGCTCAAATATTTCTTCCTTCGATGGAAAAAACTGTTTCATCGAATTCATCTTTGAAGTATTGCCTGCCTTCTGGTACAGGTCGTAGGTGATCAGGTAGACAAGCCTGTCTTCCGCCTGATGTTGTTTCTTGGCACAGTCGTCGAAACTCGACGCGTAGAGATCGCCGATTTTCTCCCACAGTTCTTTGCGGCCGGCATCGAGCGACAGTGCTTTCAGGTAGTTTTCGCGCGCCATTGCTTTATTGCCAAGTTTGGCTTCTTTGGCGCCTTTCAACTGATACACATCTGCTTTTTCCTGGTTGGTTTGAGCGTGCTTGAGAATGTCGTCGAGGTAGTAGTCTGCCTTTGAGTAGTTTTCCACCGACAGGTATTTGATCGCAAGATTTTTGCCAAGGCCGAAGTCTTTTTCCGCCTCATATACAACCTCCGCGGCTTGCAGCCACAGCGGATCGTCAGTGCAGCCTGCCTTCAGCATGAAAATCACGATGCGCTTGGCGTTGTCGATGTCTTTGGGATTTTGTTTGAATTTTGGACCCATGCGTGTCCGTACAAAATCGCAGTTGATCCTGTCCGGTCCGATGATGGTAATGAGCAGTTCGCTGTTCTCCTGTATCAGGTCGCGGTACTTTTTCTTGTTTGCTTCGTCCGTTGTTCCTTTTATTTTTTCTTCAACAAGTTTGTTCACGTTGTCGTAGCGCTCGAGTATCTCATCGTCGCTCAATTTTTTAAAGTTTTTCTGGTAGATCATAAGCGCCTTCATATAGTTTTGAAGTATGCCGATCATGGTGCCGTTGCCGTTGAGTCTGATGGCGTCGTCGAACAGTGGGATGAGTTCGGTTGCCTTTGGATTGTCGTAGTTGTAGTAGAAATAGTAGAGCGCCTTGCGGTTGGTTACGTTGGGTATTTCGCCGCAGTTCTTCATACGCAGGTCGTACACGATCATGAGCGAGTCGACATACACGCGCTTGCGCGCATTGTCTTTTTCCTTGTTGGCTAGGTCCTCCAGTATCTCGGCGCCTTTAATGTATACATTGCTGCTAAAGTTGGGATAGTTAGTGAGCAGCCACTTTAAGTGAGGCAGTGTTTTTTTATATTCTTTGTTGAGATGAAAATCGTCGAACAGCACCTTTCGTTCTGCGAGCTCTTTGTTGTCTGTGATCGGTGTTTCTTTGCATTGGGCATGCAGCAGGGGTGACACAGCCAGCAGCAAGACAGCGAGCGTACAAATTCTCAGCGTCATAGCTAATAGGGTTAGGTGGAGCGAAAGCCCAAATAAGATAGGCAAATTTTCTTGCGAAAAGAAACCGCACCAGTGATCACCATGTTCTGCGAGGCCGCGGACAAAAAAAGAGGAACTCCTTTGCAGGAATTCCTCTGTGATTGTTTGGATGCGACACGCTACAGCGTCCAGCCTTTGCGATAGTCGCGCTTCACAAATGCGTTGGCTTCGTCGAAGTTTGTGATCTTCATATTTTTTGCATCCCACAGCAATTTCTTACGGCCAGGGTAGCCGCGATTGCTGCGCATATTGTAGCTGCGCAATGCCAGGTTGCCCATCAGCACAGCTTCAGTAAACGGCCCCGCATAGTCGAACGGCGAACTCAACTGCATTTTTCCATAACCGGCAATGCAAGCGTCGACCCACTGTGTGTAGTGTCCCTCTTCGTTGCCAGGCACACGGGGCAACGATGGAGTGGGCATGGTTACTTCCTTCATGCGTGCCGTGGGCAGCAGCACGGGGTCGGTGTTGTAGTTACCCATCATTTTGCCTTTGGTTCCCGTGAAGATGTAGCCGCCGTCCCAGTCGCCCATGTTTTCGGAGGGCAACAGTTCTTCCGGGTTCTTGGGTCTGAGGCCGCCGTCCATCCACGTGAGTGTGATAGTACCTTTGCCATCGGTGCGCGGAAATTTGAGGTGAATGATTGACGATGCAGGGCAACTGTCTTTGTAGTTGGCTTCCTTGAAGAAACCTTCCCACTCGGTGGTTGTGCTGCACTCCACCTCCGATGGGAAGTCGATGGGAAGTATTCGAAACGCGGCGTCCATGATATGACATGCCATGTCGCCAAGCGCGCCGGTACCGAACGCCCACCAGCCGCGCCAGTTGAACGGCAGGTATGCGGGATTG
>JAAURZ010000296.1 GCA_012031955.1 Bacteroidia bacterium | reverse complement strand
AAGCCGTCATTGAAATCACCAAAGGCGGCGCGCACGTTTCTTTGGATGCGCTCGGACATCCCGTCGCCTGTTTCAATTCCATCAGCAATCTGCGCAAGCGCGGCAAGCACATCCAAGTCGGCCTGCTGCCGGCAGAGCAAAGTACGCCGGCCATTCCGATGAGCAAAGTCATCGCGCACGAGTTGGAAATCCTCGGCAGCCACGGCATGCAGGCACATCGCTACGATGCCTTATTCGCGATGATGGAAGCCGGGAAGCTGGCGCCCGAAAAGCTTATCGGCAGAACCATCACGCTGGGACAGTCCATTGATGCGCTCGTGAATATGGATCGACTTCTCGTAACAATCTTCGGCGGCGGCATAGTCGGAAAGTAAATATTTGTACACATCACCGAGGCGGCTGTAGCACAGCGCGACCTCCGAGCTTTGCTCACCAAGGCGCTGCGTGCGTATGGCCAGCGACTTGTTGAAGTACTTGAGCGCCTCTTCCCACTTAAGCGGATAATACGAGAAGTAGTAATAGCCTGCGGTGTAGTAGATCATGGCTGCGTCGAGGCTGGTGTCGCCGACATTGTCGATGACCGGCAGCGCCTTCAGCAACAATGCCGATGCTTTCGATAACAGTTCGCCTCCCTGCATGAAGCCGAGGGTAACGGCCTCACTTGCCGCTTTGGCAAGGTCACTACTGTTGCTTTCGGCAGCCTGTTCAAATGCCTGTGTATATAAACTGAATGCCTTGACGGGATCTTCCTTACGAACACGCGCAGCCTCGGTGATCAATTGAGTTGTGCCCGCCGGCTGACCCGTCGCACCGGTTGCCAGGGCAAGCGCAAAAAAATAAACAGGCATACGGCGGAATACGCGTGTACAATTCATGGGGGCTCGACTGATCCCTGAATATAGGTAATCCTCTCAGGGCATATCAAATTGAATCCCTGTTATTTTAGAAATATCCCGCAAATCGTTTACGACTGCTTCGATCACAGGCACCCCCTCCGCTTGTCGCTTCTGTTCCTCGTTGTGTTCGGGATCGCCGGGTATAAGAACGGCCGCGTGGCCTGGCGCTGGTTTTGTGTTTCTAAATACATCGATCCACTCGTCGATGTTTTGCTTGAAAGTTTCCTTATCGATAAAGGCATCAATGTCCATGGCGCCAAAGAAATGACCGATGCCTTTGCCAACACTGCGCGCCGGTACCTCCTGGCGCAAAGCAAAGGGCGGTGCAAACGGGCCCCAAGTTCGCCCCGCTCAGCACGCAGCACAGTATGTCGACCATTGCCGACAGTGCGTAACCTTTGTGGCCACCAGTTTCAAATTCCGAACCCAGCGGCAGCAGCGCCCCGCCGTTAACCATGTCGTTGGGATCGGTCGACATGTTGCCGTGCTTGTCGATGATCCAACCGCGCGGCACAGGCTTTCCTTTGCGTCTAGCGATCTCGATCTTACCGTACGCCGCAGCGCTTGTGGCAAGATCTACTACAATGGGCCGATGCTTGTTTGCAGGAAATGAAATAGCTATGGGGTTGGTGCCAAGCATTCTCTCGGCACCCCACAGCGGTGCAACGAGTTTGGTGGAGTTGGTCATGGACCAGCCGATCAAGTCTTGCTCCACTGCCTTCAAAGTGTAGTATGAGGCAATGCCATAATGATTGGTATTACAAACGCTCACCCATCCCGATCCATATTCCCTGGCTTTTTGAATCGCTATCGCATTGGCCCTGGGTCCGACCACGAGGCCGAGGCCATTGTCGCCGTCGACTGTAGCCGCGCTCTTTTTTTCTCTGATCACCTGCACGTTGGGCGTCGGGTTGATGCGCTTGAGTTCGAACATATCCACGTAAGTGTGCAAGCGGGCAACGCCATGCGAATCGATGCCGCGGAGGTCGGCCTTCTGCAGCACGTCGGCCGCCACGAGGGCATCGTCTTCAGGCACACCATAGTGCATGAACACCTTGTAAGAAAATTCGTGGAGGTAAGCACCCGCGAAGGTGAAGTAACGACTTTCGCTCATGACATTTCAAATATTTTGTTCATCAGCAACCATTTTTGTCCTGGCGCTGCGTGTGGAAGTGCTTGTTGAAACCTCCACATCAATTTCTCCCACTCCTGCACGCGGGGGTTGGCGGCATCTGCTTCGGCTTTCAGTTCAAACGAAAATGAGTCATTCACTTTCATGATCATGAACAACCTGTTGCCGGTGCGGAATATCTCCATGTGCTCAATGCCCGACTCTTTTATGCTTGCCAATACTTCGGGCCACACATTGCGGTGGTAATCTTCATATGCGGCAATGAGGGCACCATCATCTTTGAGGTCGAGGGCGAGGCAATATGTTCGCAGTGGCATAGGCATTCTCTTATGATGCGGGTGCGGCGTTGTATCCTTTCACGGCATACCATAATACTACGAGGAAACAAACGGCAGGCATGATGAATGCCTGTTGTATTCCGACGTTGTCTACGATCAGGCCCATAAGTGGTGGCAGGATGGCGCCGCCCACGATGGCCATGATGATGAAGGATGAACCGAGTTTTGTAAAAGGTCCGAGGTCTTTCACGCCCAGAGCAAAGATGGTGGGGAACATGATGGACATAAAAAGTTGGTACCAAGCACAGCATACACCGCGACTTCGCCGGATGCAAATATGCCCGCCGCACACAAAAGCGCAGCGGCTCCGGCGTACAATGTAAGCAACCGGTGATCCTTGATAAACATCATCAGAAACGTACCCAGGAACCTCCCTGTAACGAAGAGGCTTGTGCCGATGAGCAGAAAAACGCCGGACGCTGTTTCTTTCGATGTGCCCGGAATCAGTTCAACGACGTAGTCGATTGTTATGCCCCAGATGCCGGCCTGGGCGCCGACGTAGAATAATTGCGCGATGACAGCGAATACCAGATGCCTGTGTTTAAAGATGGCTTTGTTGAACCGGAGTTTCTCTCCCTTTGCCGGTTCGGGCATTTTGGTAAGGCTGAAAAACAACGCGACCAGCAAGACCACAACGGCGATGGCTACGTAGGGCCCGACTACCGCATCGGCAGCCTGGCGTTTTGCCTCCAGCGAGGACAGGTCTCCTTCATTGCCTGCGAAGATAAATTTGCTTGCGAGGACCGGACCCACGATAAGGGCAACGCCATTGAAGGATTGTGAAAAGTTGAGTCGCATCACCGATGTTTCGGGGCGGCCCAGGATGGTGACATAAGGATTGGCGGCTGTTTCGAGGAAGGCGAGGCCGCTGGCAATCACGTACAGGGCAAAGAGAAAGAACCCGAACGTGAGCAGCTTGGCGGCGGGGATAAACAGAAGTGCTCCGGCGGCGTAAAGAATGAGACCGAAAAGAATTCCTTTTTTGTAATTGAATTTTTCCATAAACAAACCTGCCGGAATAGCGATCGTGAAATAGCCGAGGTAGAAGGCTGTCTCGACGAGCAACGCCAGCGCGCGCGGAATGTCAAACACCGGCTGAAAGTGCGCGATGAGCGCGCCGTTCAGAATGTTTGCCATCCCCCACAGAAAAAACAGACTCGTAACCAGGACGAACGGCAGCAGGTATGACTTGCCTTGGGTGCCCGGCGGCGCATCGAGCTCCGCTTGTTGTACAGGTGTGATTGGCATGGTGGTTTGGTTGTTTTATGATTGGTGCGTGTTGCCGATTTCAGGTGATCATCCGGTCGAGGTGCGTGTAGCCGCCATCGACATGCCACCACTGGCCTGTGATGTGACTCGCGCGCGCGGAAAGCAGGAAAGTTACCGCATCTGCTATTTCGTCCGGTCTGGTTAGTCTGTTGCCAAGCGGTACCTTCGACGACATTTGGCGCAGCTTGGCTTGTGGATCGGGAAATGAGTTTACCCAACTCTCGTACAAGGGTGTCCATACTTCGGCGGGCACAACGGCGTTTACGCGGATGCCGTGGGGCAGCAGTTCTACCGCCCATTCGCGCGTAAGCGAAAGGATTGCACCCTTGGCTGCTACATAGCCCGATGTATTTCCCTGTCCCGTGAGCGCCGTCTTCGAACCGATGTTTACGATGGCGCCCTGTGCCTGCTTGATATATTGAAGGCTGTAATGCGCCAGGAAGTAATAGTGCCCCGTGTTGCTATTCAACGACTTGAGAAAAGTTTCCGGTGATCCTTTCTCCAGCCCGACGCCATCATTTCGTCCGGCGTTGTTAACCAGCCCGTAAATGCCACCCCACCCGGCCACTTTCTGCACCGCCTGCCGGCAAGCTGCCGCATCGGTTAGATCTGTTTCAATAAAAAGCACCGATCCCGAAAATTCATTTTCTAAACTGCTCCCGCCGGCCGCATCCTTGTCTAATACAGCCACCTTCGCTCCTTCGTTCACAAGGGTATTGGTGATTGCTTTGCCAATACCATTGGCACCGCCGGTTACTATGATTGTCTTGTCGTTGAGGTGAAGGTCCATCTTCTAAAGATTATAAAATCTTCTGGCATTTGCATCCCGCAGCGCATGCTTTTCCGT
>JAAURZ010000295.1 GCA_012031955.1 Bacteroidia bacterium | reverse complement strand
GGCCGTATGGCCGAACCCGAAGAAATTGCGGCGCAGCTTGATGACTTCTTTCGACAGGCGTCGGCACTCAGTGGCAAACAGGTGCTCGTAACGGCCGGCCCCACGTATGAAGCCATCGACCCGGTGCGATTTATCGGCAACCACTCCAGCGGCAAGATGGGTTTTGCCATCGCCGAAGCGTTGGCCAACCACGGCGCGCGCGTAAACCTCGTTACTGGCCCAACGCAGTTGCATACTGAGCACCCGGGCATTACCGTTAAGCATGTGGTATCGTCCGACGACATGTACAACGCCTGCACACAATTATTTCCCACAACCGACATCGCGGTGCTCGCTGCTGCTGTGGCCGACTACAAGCCCGCCGTCGTGGCCGAGCAGAAGATCAAGAAAAAAGATAACGACATGGCCCTGCAACTGATAAAGACACACGACATTGCGGCGTCGCTCGGCAAGCTCAAGCACAACGGCCAGGTGATTGTTGGTTTCGCCCTGGAGACTGAACAAGAGCAGGCCAACGCCATGAAAAAACTTGAATCCAAAAACTTCGACCTCATCGTGCTCAACTCTCTCAACGATAGCGGTGCAGGCTTTGGTCACGACACCAACAAGATATCCATTATCGACCGGAAACATGCCATTCGATCTTTTGAACTCAAAAACAAAAGCGAGGTTGCCAACGACATTGTGGACGCCATATTGAAGACAGTGCATGCATAGATTTTCTGCCACCATACTGGCCATATGCATGTTCGCCGCCGTGCAGGCCCAGGAATTGAACTGTATCGTAACGATAAACGCCAGCCAGATACAGACATCAGACCGGGGTATTTTCAAGGACATGAAAATTGCGTTGGAACAATTCATGAACAGCCGGAAGTGGACTGCCGACAACTACAAGAACCACGAAAAGATCAATTGCAGCATCTTGCTTACGATCACCAAAATGCCTTCGATCGGAAGTTTCACAGCATCGGTGCAAGTGCAGTCGGCACGGCCGATCTACAACACAAACTACTCGTCGCTGATTTTGAACTTTGCCGACCGCGACTGGGAGTTTGAATACATTGAATCGCTGCCGCTGGAATACAACGACAACAACTACACCACCAACCTCACGTCTATGCTGGCGTTTTACGCCTACCTGATATTGGGCTACGACTATGATTCATTCAGCGAATTGGGCGGTACGCCCTATTTTCAGAAGGCGATGCAGGTGGTAAACAACGCGCAGTCTTCTAACCGCCCGGGGTGGCAATCGCTCGGCAGCAACCGCAATCGCTACTGGATCATGGAAAACCTGATCAACGCGCAAATGGCCGACGTGCGCAAGTCGCTCTATATGTACCACAGGCTGGCCATGGATACATTCAGCAAAGACCCTGACCAAAGCCGGCAAATGATTCTCACGTGCCTGCGAGACATCAAGAAGGTACGCGACATCAACCCCAACGCCATCCTCGTGATCACCTTTTTCGACGCCAAAGGTCGTGAACTTGCCAATGTGTTTTCAGAAGGCAACGTGCAGGTGCGCCGCGAGGCCTACGACCTTATTACCTCCATCGACCCCTCTAACAGGTCGATGTATGAAAAGATTCTGACGCAATAGAGACAGCTCCTGTCAGATAAAATCCAGGCCGGCACTACCAAATCCAGAAAAAATTTAACTTTAGCCGTGAGTAAAAAGCAACTTCGTATTCGCGGCAATAACGACATCAAGGCCCGTGTCGGCGAGCTTTTCGGCAAGGAAACCAGCATCGTGAAAAAGGATGGAGCTGTGGTGCTGGGCACCCTTAACCACGTCGATGGCGACAACCTCGTATTGCTCAATGGCCGGCGTAGGCGCGTAGTCATATCCGTTTACGACGTGGAGGAAGTGTACATCGATCTCGAACCCTGAATGCTCAAGCACCTTACGATAAAGAATTACGCCCTGATTGAACACCTGGAGGTAGAGCCCGACCGCGGTCTCAATGTAATTACCGGCGAAACCGGTGCCGGTAAGTCGATTGTGCTGGGCGCATTGGGCTTGCTGATGGGCAACCGCGCCGAAACAAAGGTTTTGTGGAATGAAAACGAGAAATGCGTAACGGAAGCCATCTTCGATATTTCGGCATACAAAATGAAAAGGCTGTTCAAGGCCGAAGACCTCGACTACGACGAGCAGACCGTGATCCGGCGTGAAATAAGTCCGGGCGGCAAGTCGCGCGCGTTCATCAACGATACGCCGGTGACGCTCGACGTGATGAAACGCATCGGCGGCATGCTTATGGACATTCACTCGCAGCATGAGACATTACAACTCGGCAGCCAGAATTTTCAGCTTCAGCTTATCGACACATTCGCCGAAAACGGCAGACTGCTGGAACAGTACGAGGCGAGCTGGCACCAGTTTGTAACGCTACGCGAGGCGCACGACAAGCTCAAAAAAGAGGCTGAAAGCCTGCGGCAGGAATCGGACTACGTGCAATTTCAGTTGGACGAACTGGCTGCCGCAAAATTAGTTAACGGCGAGCAGGAATCGCTTGAGTCTGAATTGAAAATCGCTGAGCATTCGGAGGAAATCAAGGCGCAATTCAACGGAATACTCGAATCCCTTCAGCGATCAGAATTCGCGGCGCAGCAGTCGCTCACAGACGCTCGCTCAAAATTGAAATCTATCGCCGACTTTGCGCCGGCATACCAAAAATTGTATGAACGGCTGAACAGCCTCCTGATCGAGCTCAACGACATCCTGGGGGAGATCGACATTGAGGAAGGCAACGTAGACTTCGATCCAGAGCGCGCCGAGTTTGTGAAGGAACGGCTAAGTCTGATTTACAGGCTGGCCACCAAGCACCGCGCCGACACGATTCAACAATTGCTCAACATACAAGCCGACCTCGACAAGAAGGCTTCTCTCACAGCCAACCTGGACGATGCACTCTCGCAAAGCAAAAAGGAATTGGACGCCGCACAGGAACAATTGCAACGGGCGGCCCTCGAACTCTCAGCTGCCCGAAAGAAAATACTCGACCCGCTTTGCAAGCAGGTGACGCGGTTGTTGAAAGAGCTGGGCATTCCCAATGCCCAGCTCACAATTGAACACCAACCTGTAGCGCCGGGCCCCACGGGCGCCGACAGCATTGAGTTACTTTTCAGTGCCAACAAAGGCGTGGCGCCGCGGCCGCTGGCGCAGGTTGCATCCGGTGGCGAATTTTCGAGGCTCATGTTTTGCCTGAAATATGTGATGGCCGAAAAGACCTCCATGCCCACGCTCGTACTGGACGAAATAGACACGGGCGTGTCCGGCGAAATTGCCATCAAGATGGGCAAGCTCATGAAGAGCATGTCGTCGCGTCACCAATTGATTGCCATCAGCCATCTGCCACAGATTGCAGCGATGGGGCATGCTCAGTATTTTGTTTACAAGGATCACCAATCGAAGAAAACGTCGACGCGCATCCGCCAACTGGAAAGCAAGGAGCGCATTCACGAAATTGCGCGGATGATAGGTGGCGACGCCCCGTCGAAGGTGGCTATCCAAAATGCGGAAGAGTTATTATCCAACGGTTAGCGATCAGTCGCCTATCGCATCATGGCGCCCGTTTTGAGCAGCCTCCTCGGCCTTCTTCTCCTCCTTTACACGTTTTCCCATGGTACCCCGCAGGCGCTGCCAAAAACCTTCGCGCTCTGTAATGGGTTCAAAGTTTTGAACATAGAGCGACGTTGTATCGATGCCCGGTAGCATTCTATTCTCGATGTCCAGCATGCCGAATACGATGGGCACCGGTCGCACGCCAGGTGTATATTTTTTCACGAAGCTGCGTAGCATGCCCGCCTGGAAAGGATCTGTGGCCAGCGCTATTTTGCTGAAGCCCATTTCCTTCGCCATCTTCCACCCGTACCAGATATTCTCGGTGCTGTGCTCGGCCCTGGTTTCAGAAAAAGTGTGGTCGGCAGGTATGCCAAGGGAATCAGCCAACGCTTTCATCACCTTGCCCTCCACATAGGGCGAATACACCGACGAGCCGGAGAAAATAATATTTTTGGTGTAGCCGCTGTCATATAGATGTTTCGCCCAAAATACACGCATGCGCATCACGTCGTTAGACTCGTTTGGCGCGTAGGGTACGCCAGGAACGATCACGACGTCGTATGGCTTTTCTTTCATAGCCAGCTTATAAGACTTTTTCGAGAAATGAGAAAATGTGCAGTGACTGAGTGAGATCACGACCAGGTGTATAACGGTAAAGTAAGCGAGGAAGCGTGTGACTTTTTTCATCTGTTAGTAATTGACTTTTTATGGACACATGCCTGCATGCCGTAGTGTGGAATGCAGGCACGCAGGCAGGGAATTCGCATACTGAGCGTAGGCACCTAAAAAGAACGGTGCTATTAACATTCCGTTGGGTATAGTTCTCGTTATGCTCATTTTTATAGACAATATCCTGTACAACAAATATCAACGTCTTTTTGTTCACAGACAGCTTCAGCCGCCATTGGTC